>SKHA01000020.1 GCA_007117185.1 Spirochaeta sp.
GCTGCGAGGGCGTTCAACGGTAAGCCCGCTGCGACCAGCGGCGATTTCCGCCACCCGGGAGACCTTTTCCGGCAGGGAGAAATCTCCCGTCATCGCCCGAAAGGAGAGGAAGTCCTTGTACTTCTTCATCCCCTGGCGTTCGAACGCGCCGGCGTACCACCGGGGGTGCCAGAGCATCATCGTCATGGAGGCACGGTGCTCAAACCCGTCCACCAGAACGCCACCGCCGTCCAGGGGCGAAAGCCCCTGCGGACCGATGAGTCGCCCGGCGCCGCGCTTGCGTGCCCAGGTGCGGGCGTTCTCGAAGATCACATCCCAGACTTCGTCATCGTTGATCCCTTCAGGAAGAAAGAGGCGTACGTCCCGGTTTCCGGTGTGCTGGTTGAACAGGCGCGGTTCCAGAAGTACGCACCGCCCCACCACGGTATCTCCACGGAGGAATAGGAACGCCTCACCATCGGAGTGCTGAAAATAGGGGTGCCGGCGGGAGATTACCGCCGCTACGGTACCGCGAATCGGGGGGACCCACTGCGGCTCGTTCTGGTACAGTTCAAACGGAAACTGGATAAACGCCTTACCGGGCCGGCTGCGGGGATCCCGAACCGGCACCGCGGTAATGCTCATTGATCACCCAGACGATACGAGGGTGGGGTCTCAGCGACGCTGTCCGCTGTCTCTTTGTGGGCTGTCTCTTTGTGCGCTTTATCCGTCTCGGCGATCACCGCTGCGCGAGGTCGCTTCTTCTTGCGGAAGGTGATCTCACCCTTACGGGTGGAGACGACAATGTGTGAGCCCTCCTCGAAACGACCCTTGAGGATCTCCATCGCCAGGGGATCCTCGATCTCCCGCTGGATCGTCCGGCGCAACGGTCGCGCACCGAACTTGACATCGTATCCCTTTTCGATGAGCAGGTCCCGGGCGCTCTTGGTCACCTCGAGGACGATCTCCCGGGCGGCAAGGCGGGTCTGCACGTCCGCCAGGAGGATTTCCAGGATGCTGCGCACCTGCGGCGGAGCCAGGCTGTGGAAGACCACGATCTCGTCAACGCGGTTGATGAACTCCGGTCGGAACGCCCGTTTGAGCTCGTTCAACGCCGAAGCCTTTATTTCGCGGTAGTCCATCAGGCCGTCGCCGGTGCGAAAGCCCACCGCCGCATCCCGGGTGATCTCCCGGGCGCCGGCGTTGGAGGTCATGATCAGCACGGTGTTGCGGAAGTTGACCCGGTGCCCCAGGTTGTCGTGAAGCTCTCCCTCCTCAAGGATCTGCAGGAGGATGTTGAACACATCCGGGTGAGCCTTTTCGATCTCGTCCAGAAGGATCACGCTGTAGGGCTTGCGCCGTATCTTTTCGGTAAGGACGCCCCCTTCGTCGTACCCGATGTACCCCGGAGGGGCTCCTACCAGCCGGGAGACGTTGTGTTTCTCCATGTAGTCAGACATATCGATGCGTATCAGCGCATCCGAGGTTCCAAAGAGAAACTCCGCCAGCGATTTTGCCAGAAGGGACTTGCCCACCCCGGTTGGCCCCAGGAAGATGAACGAGCCCATCGGGCGCTCCGGGGCGCTGAGCCCGGTTCGGGAGCGGCGAATTGCCGAGGCGATACCGGCGATCGCGTCTTCCTGACCGATCACCCGGCGGTGCAGGTCCTTCTCGATGTCCAGGAGCCGGTCGCTCTCGCTCTGGGCGATACGGATCAGCGGAATTCCGGTGACGTCGCTGAGGATGAAGTTGATGTCCTCGGCGTCCACCACCGTCTGCTCGCTTCGGAGGGTCACCTTCCACTGGCTGCGCAGCTGTTCAACCCGCTCGCGAAGGTGGCGCACCTCGTCGCGTACCGCCGCGGCACGCTCGTAGTTCTGGCTGTTCACCAGGGCCACCTTTTCGCCGTTGAGCTCCTCGATGCGCTTCTCAAGCTCGGCGATCTCGGTGGGGCGCACGCTGTTGGAGATGCGTTTGCGGCTGCCAGCCTCGTCGATGAGGTCAATCGCTTTGTCCGGCAGAAAGCGGTCGGCGATGTACCGTCGGGACATCACCGCGGCAACCTCCAGCGCTCCAGGGGTATACGAGACGTTGTGATGTTGCTCGTAGCGCTCTCTGATCCCCTTGAGGATCTCGATCGTCTCTTCAACAGAGGGCTCTTCCACGATGATCGACTGAAAGCGCCGCTCCAGGGCGGCGTCCTTCTCGATGTACTTTTTGTACTCGTTGAGGGTGGTGGCGCCGATGCACTGGATCTCCCCGCGGGAGAGCGCCGGCTTGAGCATGTTGCTGGCGTCTATCGCCCCCTCGGCGCCACCGGCTCCGATGATGGTGTGCAGCTCGTCGATAAACAGGATCACGTTTCCACTGGTGGTGATCTCTTTCATCACCCGCTTCAGGCGCTCTTCAAATTCACCACGATACTTGGTGCCGGCGATGAGGCTGGCCAGATCCAGGGTGAGGACACGCTTTCCCATCAGCACTTCCGGAGCGGTACCGTCGTAGATCTTCTGGGCGAGTCCCTCAACGATGGCGGTCTTGCCAACCCCGGGCTCGCCGATGAGAACAGGGTTGTTCTTGGTGCGACGAGCGAGGATCTGGATCACCCGCTCGATTTCCTTGGCCCGCCCCACCACCGGGTCAAGTTTGTCGTCTTTCGCCAGCAAAGTGAGGTCCCGGGAGAACTCGTCCAGGGTGGGGGTTGTCTTCTTTCCTGCCTGAGCAGTGGCCACCCGGCGGCGCCCGGCAGGGGACGAGCCGGTCCCACCACCCCCTGCAGCGGCTCCCGCTGGTGTCCCGCCGCGTCCAGTGTTGCCGCTCAGATCGGCGATCACCTCCCGGAGGGTGTCCGCGGTGATGCTGTACTGACCAAGAAACCGGGCGGTCATCCCCTCGGCCTCCCGGGAGCACGCCAGCAGCAGGTGTTCCGTACCGATGTACTCGTGACCCAGGGTACGGGCCTCCTCGGCGGAGTCCTCCAGCACCTTCCTTCCCCGCGGAGACGGAGGAACGTCTCCCAGGGTAAATCCGCCGCGCTTGCGGGGAATGGAGTTCTCAAGCTCGATCTGCATCTTTGCCGGATCGATCATCAACTTTTCAAGGGCTTTGAAGCCGAGGCCGCCACCCTCCTTGAGGAGGGCCAGCATGATATGCTCCGGAAGCAGCTGGTCCGAATGGAAGCGCTTCGCTTCGTCCTGGGCAAGTATCTGCAGCACCCGTTGTGCCCGTTGTGTCAGTCCCTTAAACATCTCTATTCTCCTGTGTCATCTTCAGTTGCCGCCGCACCACCTGAGCCCTGCCTTCCCGCAGGGATGTCGTCTCTCCGGCCAGAGCGGCCACCACCGCGTCACTGCTGTACAGAAGCAGCGAAACGGCGCGCTCCGCCGTGGTCACATCCGCGACGCCGGAGGCGACGGCCAGTCCCAGGAGGGAGGCGCTCTGGTCAACCTCCGCCCGATCCAGACGGCGAGCCTGGGTGAGGGTGCCCCAGGCGCGATACGCTGCGTCCTGCACGTCCTCACCATGATCCCTCAGCAACACCCCCCTGGTCTGTTGCTCATAATGTACTAACCGCTGCACCGCATCTGCAAGTTTTGCCAGCGTCTCTTCCTCTGTTTCCCGGGGGGTAGCCGAGACGGTGACCTGATACAGGGAGTCGGCGGCGGATTCTCCAATAGACAGGGGAGTGATGATCGCAGCGGGGACACTCCTGTGGATCCCCCCGGGTTCCCGGGGTTCAACAGGCACAACCGCCCCGGCGCGGTGCAGCGCCGGAAGAAAGAGGGTCCCTCCGACGGTAAAGCCGGGGCCAACTGCATCGATCGTCGGAGAGAGATAGCCCAGCCTCAGGGAGACAGCGTAATGAAGGAGTCCTTCCAGTTCAGCGTCCAGCTTCTGCAGCTCTGTCAGCGCCGTCGTCGGGTCGCTGCCACCGCTGTGAATCGTCAACCGCAGGTGGTCAGACTCACCGATCTGTACTACCACCCGATAATCGGGGCTCACCACCGAGAGGGGCGACTTCTCTCTACTGCCGAACACCCGCCACCCCCGCAGCGCCGCGACAACCGTCGGAGCGAGGGCCTCTCCGTCCAGCAGGTGGAACTCCCGTTCCAGCGACGCGAATGCGTCTTCGACTCGGTGACGCAGCTCAAGCCAGCGATCTTCCGGAAGGCGAGCCGGAAAGGGAAGGTCCACGATGTTGCGAGTCAACTCCAGGGTTGTTCCCACCACCACCGGTTCTTTCTGTGAGAAATCCAGTTGCCACGGGGGGCACAGCGGCGGGAGGCTGTGGGTCAGCATCGGCCGTTCAGAGAGACTCCAGCTCGTCCCGCACCGAGGCGGCGGTCTCGAAGTCTTCCTCTTCCACCGCCTGATTCAGACGCAGCTTCAACCGTTCACGGTCCAGAAAGAGGGTGCGATAGCGGACCAGACGCTGGGGGATGCGTCCGCGGTGGGACGGTTCCTCCTGCTGCAACTGTAACAGCCGTTCTATGGTGCTGTCGAATACCTGATAACACTGAACGCAGCCCACCTGCCGGTACAGGACCACCTCGCGACGGGTGGTACCGCAGAGCGAACACGTCTGAGAGGGTGCCCCGGCCTCTCCCGCTGGCGCTGTCGGGGCAAGAAGCCCTTCCATCAACCACGCGACGGTACGTGGCGCTGCTCCGGAGAGGGAAATCCCCAGCTCCTTCGCTCGGGATACGGATATATCCAGTTCCTCTCTGGCTGAACCGATCTGGCGGATGATCTTCATCAGGAGAATAGTATCACGCCGTTGCGCCGACGAACAGAGCAACCGCAGAACAGCGGCTCTCAGTGGCGACGCAGGACCTGCTCCGGGGCGATCGCCGCAGCGCGCCGGGCCGGGATCGCCGCGGCAGCTGTGGCCAGCAGAATCGCCAGAAAGACGGCAGTAAAAAGGGGTAGCGGCGAAAGGGCTACCGGAACCTGTTCCAGATAGAAGTCAGCGCTGAAAAGCTCCACCGAGCGTTGGGTCACCGCGCTCATCACCCACTCGATGGACTGAAGTACTTCGTTTACGTTTACCGCCAGTGCCATCCCCACCACCGCACCCAGGAACGAACCCGCAACGCCCACCCCGGCGCCGCAGAAGAGAAAGATCAGCCCCACCTGATGCCGGGAAACGCCCAGCGCCCGGAGCACCGCGATTTCGTCGCCCTTTTCAACCACCAGAAGTACCAGCGCCGAGGAGATGTTCACCGCCGCGACAGCAATGATCAGGGTCATCACGAACGCCAGCAGGTTGCGACTGGTGAGAAAGGAGATGTACCGCCCCTGTTCCGCCGAGTACCAATCCAGCGGGAACCACTCGTTGCCCAGGGTGCGGCGGATCTCCAACATGGTGGTGGCCATGCGTTGTTCCTGCCGGTCCGGCAGGAAAGAGAGCAGGCCGCGGCGTACCAGCGGGTTGGGCAGCGCGTAGGGCTCGTCGATCTTGATGCCGATGCTCTCCTGGGCGGACTCATCAGGGATAACCCGGCGGCCCCGTTCCAGAGGGATGTAGGACCACAGCCGGTCCAGGTCCCGATAGCCGGTGGAGACCACCCCGGTGACGGTGAAACGACTCACCCGGGGGAGCATGCGCCCGTCCCCAAGGGGGCGCACCGTCAACACCCGCACCTCATCACCCACGCCCACTGACAGGCGGGTAGCGATCTCCACCCCCAGGACGATTCCCGACTCCTGCAGCAGGTCGAACTCGCCGGCTCGAAGGGTGAGAAATCGTCGCACCCCGGGGTCGTCGTCCCAGAACTGCTGGGGTACCGCCCGCAGGGTGACGCCGCTGCGTCCGGTATCGGAATAGACCAGGCCAAACCCCTGCCGTTCCACCACGGCGGTAACCACTCCCGGGATCTGCTGCACCGCCTCACGAGAGCGGTCGGTGCGCGCGGCGTCCTGGGGGATGCGGGACATCGCCCGAATGTGGTAACTGCCGGTTTCTATGAAGCGGTCTACGATACCCGTTATCATCCCGTCCGCCACCTGCTGAACCACCACCAGGGGGATCATACTTACGGCAACTCCCAGTACCGCCCCTGCCAGGCGAGTCCGTCCCCGCCGCGTTCCGGGAGCACCGCCAAGAAAGCGAAGAGCGATCAGTATCAGGTTGTGACCAGGCATCCCCGCTCCAGAAACAGGGTTCGCCCTGCCCGCTCGGCCAATGCCGGGTTGTGGGTGACCACCAGCAGGGTCTTTCCAAACTCAGAGGCCAGCGCCAGCAGCGTATCCTCTACCACCCGGGAGTTGCGGTCGTCCAGGTTTCCGGTGGGTTCATCCGCAAGAATGAGCATCGGGTCATTGATCAGCGCCCGGGCGGCGGCCACCCGTTGCCGTTCACCCCCGGACAGCTGTGGCGGCAGGTGCTGCAGTCGGTCCTGAAGCCCCACTTGCGCCAGTAGTCCTTCGGCGCGCTCCTGCACATCCCGACGCCGACGGTTCTGCATCAGAGCCGGAAGCATCACGTTTTCCAGGGTGGTAAAATCCCGCAGCAGGTAGTGAAACTGGAAGATAAGACCGACGGTGAGCGCCCGGTAGCGCGTCAGCTGCTGCTCTCCCAGTTGTTCCACCCGTTTATCTCCCACATGGATCGCGCCGGAATCAGGTAGATCCAACCCGGCGATAAGCCCCAGCAGGGTACTCTTACCGCTGCCGCTCTCTCCGGTGATGGAGACCACCTCGCCGGAGCGGACCGTCAGGTTGATTCCCGTCAGGACGTGAAGTCGTTCGCTCCCGTTGGGGAAGCTCTTGCACAGGTCCTCCACCGCAAGTGCGACCCCACGATCCGGGGATGTCTCGTTATTCACTGCGCAGTATCTCCATAGGACCCCTGGTACCAACCGATCGTGCCGCAATCGTCGCGGCAGCCACGGAAATCCCCAGCGATCCGAACGCGATAAGGAAGAGTTCTTCCGGCAGGATTCGCACCGGAACCTCCAGCAGATAGAAGTACGCCGGGGAGAAGACCCGTACGCCCTGATCAGAAAGCAGGGATGTCACCGTTTCCAGCAGGTCAAATATTCCGTTCACGTTCACCGAGAGAGTCACCCCCACGATGATCCCCGCCAGAGTCCCTACCAGTCCGATCATCCACCCCTCCAATACAAAGACATTCCGTACCTGCCGAGGCGACGCCCCAAGAGCGCGCATGATCGCGATCTCCTCGCTGCGCTCCATGACGCTGCGTCGCAGCAGCTGGTAGATATTTCCGGCCACCACCAGAAACATCATCCCGATCAGGAAGACCATCATCGCTTTCTCCACCCGCAACGCCCCGAAAATACCGCGGTTGTACTCCCGCCAGGAGACCACCGGAAAGTCGGTGAGCCCGGTGATTTGCTCCGCTGCGGCCATGTCACCAAATCGGTTGTCCAGCTTCACCCCCAGCGTGATCCGGTCCTGCGCGTCCAGCGCTGTCACGGCGGTGTCCAGGGAGATGAACCCCCAGGTGCGATCAAAATCCAGGTAGCCTGTGCGGAACAGACCGGTCACCACCAGTTCCTGTTCTGTGGGTCGCGTCCCACCTCCAGGAATGTGGGTCACCGAGATCGCATCACCGGGGCGTACCGCCAGGCTGCGGGCCAGCTCCGTCCCCAGAACAACGGTCCGCCCCCGCGTAAGATCAAATGCACCGGACACCATCTCCAGCTGTTGGGCAGCTCCAGGGTCATCCTGAAGCCACCGCGGCGGGACCGCCCTCAGGACAATACCCTCTGTTTCCGGCCAGAACCCCCGCGCCAAGGTTTGAATCTCCAGAACCGGAGAGACCACCGCCACGCCACGAAGCCCCAGAATCCGGCGCTGCAGCGCTTCCAGCGGTTGCAGGTCCTGCGCCAGAGTCCGGTCTGTCTCCACTCTGAGATGATAGGAGTTGACCTCCAGAATGCTCTCTATCGTACCCAGCTGAAAGC
>SKHA01000276.1 GCA_007117185.1 Spirochaeta sp.
CGTCCCCGTAGTGGGTGACGCAAAGCTCTTTGAAAGCGGTGTTGCCTGGTTCAAGTAGGCAGCATTCGCCCGTATAACCCCGAAAATCGGTTTGGGGGTCTCTACCGAAGCGCCGGAACGCTTCGACTACGGGCAGAAATCTCACCTCCCGCTGCTGCTGCGGCGCGGCGTCGCGCTCTGGCGAGACAGGTGTTTCTGCTCCGTTTCGTTCCGGCCTGGCACGAGGAGGAAAGAAAGCGTGTCCACTTCCACAGCGCTCTACGAGGGCAAAGCAAAGCGGGTCTTCCCCACGGATGACCCGGATCAGGTTCTCTTCGAATACAAGGACGATGCCACCGCCTTTAACGGGGTCAAGCACGAGACGTTCAGCGGCAAGGGTGAGCTGAACAACCGTCTCAGCGCGCACCTCCTGCAGGCGGTAGCCCGGGCAGGCGTCCCCACCCACTTCATCCGGCTGGTCTCGGAGCGGCAGCAGCTGTGCCGCAAGGTCGAGATCATTCCCCTGGAGGTGATCCTGCGCAACCGCGCCGCCGGCAGCATGGCCAAGCGGCTGGGGCTGGACGAGGGCACTCCGCTGAAGACGACGGTGGTGGAGTACAGCTACAAAAACGACGCTCTGGGAGATCCCCTCATCGCCGCGGACCACGCCGTGGCCATCGGCGCCGCCACCTTCGCAGAGATCGGGGTGATGGAGCGCTGTACCCGGGTGGTGAACCGGATCCTGGGGCAGCTCTTCCTGGATGTTGGTATCGAGCTGATCGATTTCAAGCTGGAGTTTGGCCGCACCGCTTCCGGTGAGGTGGTTCTGGCCGACGAGATCAGCCCCGACACCTGCCGCCTCTGGGACGTAACCACCTCCGAGCGCTTTGACAAGGACCGCTTCCGGAAGGACCTGGCCCCCCTCCTGGAGGGGTATCGGGAGGTTCTGCGCCGCCTGGAAGCGCAGGAAGGAGTATCACAGTGATGAAGGATGTTCACGATCTTTCAGATCGCATGCACGAGGAGTGCGGTGTCTTCGGTGCGTTCATACCCGACGCGTCGGACCCGGTCACCCAGGCGATTGGCCGGCTGGTGTACTACGGAATCTACAGCCTTCAGCACCGCGGTCAGGAGAGTGCCGGGATCGTCGTCAGCAGCGGAGGATCCCTGAAACAGCACCGGGGCATGGGGTTGGTCTCGGAAGTTTTCTCGGACCAGCTGCTGGACGGGATGCGCGGTCGTGCCGCCATCGGTCACGTCCGCTATTCCACCGCCGGCAGCAGCAATATCGCCAACGCCCAACCCCTGATGGCTCAGTCCCGCCTCGGGGAGATCGCCATCGGTCACAACGGAAACCTGGTGAATGCGCCGGTTATTCGGGACCTTCTGGAAGACGCGGGGGTGATGTTTCAGACCAGCAGCGACTCCGAGGTGATTCTGAACCTCATCGCCCGGGGCGCCCGCTACGGGATGCGCAAAGCGCTGTTGGACGCGATGCGGGCAATTCAGGGGGCATTTTCGCTGGTGGTTCTCACCGAAGACTCCCTCATCGCGGTACGCGACCCCAAGGGAATCCGCCCGCTCTGTCTGGGCACCCTGGGAGGAGCGACGATCGTGGCCAGCGAGTCCTGCGCCCTGGACGCGGTAGGGGCGGAATACCTGCGGGACGTGGAGCCCGGGGAGATCGTCATCGTCAACGCTCAGGGGCTGGAGTCGCTGAAGCAGCACGAGCAGACGGAGCAGCAGGTGTGCTCCTTTGAATATATCTATTTTTCCCGGCCGGACAGCGAGGTGGACCAGGTGAGCGTCTACGCCGCGCGGATGGAGGCAGGGCGGATCCTGCACCGGGAGTCCCCGGTGGAAGCGGACGTCGTCTCGGGGGTTCCCGAGTCGGGTATCGTCGCCGCCCACGGGTTCGCTGAAGCGGCGGGGGTTCCCTTCGCCATGACCCTGATCAAGAACAAGTACGTGGGTCGGTCGTTTATCGCACCCACCCAGGAGCTGCGGGAGCGGGCGGTGAGTGTGAAGCTCAACGTGCTGCGGGCCAACGTGAAGGGTAAACGGGTGGTTCTGGTGGACGACTCCATCGTCCGGGGGACCACCATGCGCCGGTTGGTGACGATGCTCCGTCGTGCCGGGGCGCGGGAGGTGCACATTCGCATCGCCTCGCCGCCGGTGCAGTACCCCTGCTATTTCGGGATGGATTATCCCAGTCGTGCCGAGCTGGCGGGGGCACGCAGTCTTGAAGAGGTGCGAAACATGATCGGCGCGGATACCCTGGCGCACCTCTCCCTGGGAGGGCTGCACCGGTCCCTGGGCGGATCCGGGCGCTACTGCACCGGCTGCCTCACCGGGGTGTATCCGGTGGCGGCGCCGATGGAGCAGGAGAAAAACCAGCTGGAGATTCCCTTCGAGGAGACTGCTGACGGGGCGCTGCCCCCTGCGGCGGCCCGCACCGAGGTGCCGCAAGCGATCCGCGACCGGGACAACCTGTGAGCGAAGAGGGATCCGTGGATTACCGCGCCGCCGGGGTCAATGTGGCGGAGGGTCGCCGGGCGGTGGCCCGGATGAGCGCCGCGGTGACAGCGACCCACGGCCCGGAGGTACTGGGCGGGTTCGGCAGCTTCGCCGGGATGTTTGCCCTGGGGAGCCTTGGGATCACCGACCCGGTGCTGGTTTCCGGCGCCGACGGGGTAGGTACCAAGGTGGAGCTCGCCCGGGCGGCGGGGATCTGGAACACCGTTGGAACGGACCTGGTGGCGATGTGCGTCAACGACGTGCTCTGTCACGGGGCACAACCCCTCTTCTTCCTGGATTATCTGGCAGTTGACCGCCTTGATGCGGAGCAGGTGGCGCAGATTGTGGAGGGGGTTGCCCGGGGGTGTCTCCTCGCCGGGTGTGCCCTGCTGGGCGGTGAGACCGCGGAGATGCCCGGGGTGTACCGCCCCGGTCGCTTCGACATGGCGGGATTTGCCGTAGGGGTGGTGGAGCGGTCGAAGATAATCGACGGGTCCGGGGTTCGGCCGGGGCACGCCCTGGTGGGACTTGCCTCCAGCGGGGTCCACAGCAACGGATTCTCCCTGGTTCGACGCCTCTTCCCGGAGCTGGAACAGCTCGAGGGAGGGGCGGATGGTGGCGGCGAAGGGCACCTCGAGGCTGTACAAACGCTGCGAAAGCGCTTTTTGGAGCCGACCCGGATCTACGCCGCTGTACTCAAGCAGATCCACAGTCGGGTTCCCGTTTTCGGAATTGCCCATATTACCGGCGGCGGGTGGGAGGAAAACCTTCCCCGACTGCTGGGAACCAGACAGGACTCGCTGCAGGTGATTGCCCAGCGCACAGCGGTGCCGGTGCCGCCGGTCTTCCGGGAGATCTCCCGCCGCGGGGTGGCCGAAGACGAGATGTATCGCACCTTCAATATGGGGCTGGGGCTGGCGCTGGCGGTGGAGCCTGACAGGGTGTCCGAGGTGATCGCGTTGGCAGCGGACGCTGAGATCCCGGCGTGGCCTATCGGCGAGGTGGCCTCGCGGTGATCGTTCCGGCGGTGACGGTTCTGGTTTCCGGTTCGGGCACCACACTGCAGGCGATTCTCGATGCGATCCGGCTGGGCGAGCTCTCGTGTCGGGTAAACTGCGTTATCTCTGACCGCCCGGGGGCGTTTGCCCTGGAGCGGGCCCGGGCAGCGGGGATCCCCGCAGTGGTGGTGGACCGCCGCACGCACCCGACAAGAGAGGATCTCAGCAGCGAGGTGAGCCGCAAGATCCCCCCGGAGACGGCGCTGGTGGTCCTGGCGGGGTATCTCTCAATCGTTACCGAGCCATTGCTGGGCCGGTTCAACCGGCGGATGATCAACATCCACCCGGCGCTCCTGCCGGACTTCGGTGGGCCGGGGATGTACGGTGACAACGTCCATCGCGCTGTTCTGGCCGCGGGGGTGCGCCGCACCGGCTGCACCGTCCACTACGTTGACGCCGGAACGGACACCGGAGAGATCATCCTTCACCGTCGCATTCCCGTTCTTCCCGGCGACACCCCGGAAACGTTGCGGGAACGGCTGCGTCCGGTGGAACACAAAGCGATCGTGACGGCCCTGGAAATGGCGCTGGCGGCAGCAGAAGGAGTGGACCGATGAATGTGGTAGTTGTGGGCAGCGGCGGCCGCGAGCACGCTCTGGCGTGGCGCCTTGCGGCGTGCGAGAGCGTCAGCGAGGTTATGGTTACCCCGGGAAACCCCGGCATCGACCGGCAGGATCGGTGTCGGGGGGTACCCGGACCGGTGAACGCCGATTCGGTGGCGGCGCTGCACCCTGATCTGGTGATAATCGGTCCGGAAGCGCCTCTGGTAGCGGGGCTGGCGGATGAGCTGCGCCGCAGGGGGCTGCTTGTGGTGGGTCCCTCCGCGGCTGCGGCGGCGCTGGAGGGCAGCAAACAGGCGGCGAAGGAGCTGATGGAGCGCCACCGCATTCCCACCGCCGGGTACCGGGTCTGCTCGTCGCCCGAAGCGGCGGAGGCGGCACTCGTTGAGTTCGGCGCGCCCCTGGTGGTTAAAGCGGATGGTCTGGCCGCGGGTAAGGGCGTTTCCGTGTGCACCACCCTGGAGCAGGCCCGTACCGCGATCCGGGAAATTATGGTTGAGCGGCGCTTTGACGCGGCAGGTGACACGGTGGTGGTGGAGCAGTTTCTGCCGGGGTTCGAGGCGTCCATCATCGTTCTGGTGGACGAGAGCGGGTACCTGGTTCTGCCCACCGCGCGTGACCACAAGCAGATCTACGATCGCGGCCAGGGACCGAATACCGGGGGGATGGGGGTGGTAGCACCCAACCCGGACATCTCCCCGGAGCTGCTGGAGCACATTCACCAGGACATCGTGAAACCCAGCGTGGCCGCGGTGCAGGAGCTCACCCGGCGCGACCCGTCGGCGATCTTTCGAGGGTTCCTCTTTATCGGACTCATGATCGACCAGGGCCGGGCGCAGGTCCTGGAGTACAACGTTCGCTTTGGTGACCCCGAAGCGCAGGCGATCCTCCCCCTGGTGGAAGGGGATTTCGCGGTACTGCTCCTGGGGCTGGCGGGGGGTAATCTCGCCGGGGCTATTCCCGCTTCGGAGTATCGACAACGTCCCGGTTTTTCCTGCGCGGTGGTTGCCGCGTCGGCGGGGTATCCCGGGGTTGTCCGTGATGGAGTTCCGGTGTACGACCCCGGCGAGCCGGGGATGCTCTTCTGGGCGGGGGTGAAGCAGGACAGCGAGGCGGCGCCGCTGCTGACCAGCGGCGGGCGCATCCTGGCGACGGTCGCCACCGGCGCTGACCTTGAGTCCGCCCGGCGGGACGCATACCGGCGTCTTCTGGGGGTGCAGTTCTCGGGGATGCAGTATCGCCGGGATATCGGCGGTGAGGCCCTCACCGGGGCGATCATCGAGGAAGAGACTCGCCTTCTGCCGCAGTTCCACAAGCGCGGGGGGCTCCTTCCGGTAGTGGTGCAGGATGTGGCCAGTGGCGACGTTCTCATGGTGGGTTACGCAAATCGGGACGCCCTGAACCGGACGCTGGAGACTGGACTGGCCACGTTCTGGAGCACCAGCCGGGGTGTACTCTGGACCAAGGGCGAGACCAGCGGGGATACGCTGCAGGTGGAGGAGGTGCGCCTGGACTGCGATCAGGACGCGCTGCTGTACCGGGTTACCCCGCAGGGCGAGGGGGTGTGTCACACCACCGACGGCGACGGCCATCACCGGCGACGCTGCTTCTACCGCGTCATCGCCGGGGGTGGGAATGCCGGTGGCGCGGGTAAGGACGCGTTGCGGTTCAGCTGAGGGGTTGTTGCTCCACGGCCCGGGGTGCCGGCGTCGACGCCAGCGGCAGCGTCAGGGTTGCCCGGAGGGTGAAGGGCGTATAGCCCGCCACGGGCGTATTGCCCGCCACGGGCGTATCGCCAGTGGGGGCATCCCCCGGAGGGGTGGTGATCGTCAGGTCGCCGCCCTGCAGGTGCGCCAGGTCCCGGGCGATGGCAAGGCCCAGCCCGCTTCCGCCGGTTTCCCGGCGACGGTCGTCGTCAAGACGGAAGAACCGCTGCAGTACTGCCGCGCGGTGTTCCTCGGGTATTCCCGGACCCTGGTCGTCAATGTGGAGGGCGCAGAATCCTGCGGCGTTATCCTCCGCCGAGAGGCGGATCGTACTGCCCTGAGGGGCAGCCTTGAGGCTGTTGGCCAGCAGGTTGTCCAGGATCTGCCGCGTCCGCTGCGGGTCCGCACGGACTGCGAGGTTCCCTTCCGCAGCATCGACACAAACCGAAACAGATTTTTCCCGGGCCGCCGGTTCGAAGGCCGTGGCGGCGCTTCTCAGCAGCTCCGCGGGGTCACAGGACAGCGGGGAAACCCCGGGGGTTCCCGAATCCAGCCGCGCCAGAGTCTGGAGATCCGCCACCAGGCGGTGGAGCCGCTGGATGCCCTCGTCAAGGGCACGCCACTGGGTCTGGTCGGCGGGGTACACCCCCTCCTGAATCAGCTCCACCCGCGCCGAGAGCAGCGCCAGGGGCGTCCGTAGTTCGTGGGCTGCGTCGGCGATGAACCGGCGGCGACTGAGCTCCTGGGCGTGGATCTCCCGGGCCATCCCGTTGAATGCCGTTGTCAGGGTGTGCAGTTCGTCGTAGCTCCGGGGTAGTGGCAGCGGCTGCGGCGGGTCGTCGGTGTACGTCTGCCGGGAGAGGGCGTCGGCTGCCGCCGTGAGGGTCAGCAGGGGGCCGATAAGTCGACGTGACCACACCGCCGCAACCACTGCAGCGGCAGCCAGAACCGCCAGGGCGGCAACAAGCGACGCTACAACCAGGGGACGGACCAGAGCGATGCGAACCGGATCGGTCCTCGGATCAAGCATGCCGCCGATGTACAGGTAGGCGATCGCGGTCTCGGTGGGAGAGCTGGCGGCGCCGGGTCGGCTGGTGCTGTCGCCGGGGACGGTAACACCACGATCAAGGAATGACCGCGGGGCGTTTCGCAGCTGCTGGCGCAACCTGATGAGCTGGTCGTCGCCGAGCCCCCGGGCGAGGATGATTTCGCCGGAAGGGCTCACCAGCAGGATCGAGTCCCGCGCCAGGGGGGCCATCCCGGGGCCCATGGGGCGCTCCATCATTCGCGGTCCCCGCTCCAGGATCCGCTCGATTCCCCGCCAGCTCCCGGTTCGCTGGTAGTACTCGGACAGCCACGGGACGATCCGTTCCGCCGCAATGCGGCTTGCGGCGACCCCGGTGGCCGACGCTTGCCGGTCCACCACGATCCAGAGAGCCGAGATAAAGACCACCAGCGAGAGCAGCGCCATCAGCACGTGCCCGGCGATGATCCGGCTGGTCAATCCGTGGCGGGGGTGCTTCACTGGTGCCCCTCCAGGCGGTAGCCCACCCCGCGCACGGTGGTGATCAGGGTGGGGTGGTGGGGATCCGTTTCCAGGGCTTTCCGGAGGTTTTTGATGTGCACGTCGATGGTGCGTTCGTAGCCGTCCCAGGGGTCGCTTTGAAAACTTTCAAGAAGTTGCAGCCGGGTGAATACCCGCCCTGGTTCACCCGCCAGGGTTGCCAGGATCGAGAACTGAACGGTGGTCAGCTGGAGCCTCCGATCGTGGAGCGTCGCCTCGAAACGGGAGAGGTCCATTCTCAGGGCGCCCACGTTCAGTACCTTCCGGGCAGCATCCCGTGACGGACTCTCGTTTCGGCTTCGCCGCAGCACCGCTGTGATCCGCGCGGCCAGTTCCGGCAGGCTGAAGGGTTTCACCAGGTAGTCGTCCACTCCGGCGGCAAACCCCGCCAGGCGGTCCTCCTCTTCCCCGCGAGCGGTGACGATGATCATCGGCAGCTGCGTCTGCGACGCCACCGTTCGGGCTACTTCGAGTCCCGGCAGCCCCGGAATGGTAAGGTC
>SKHA01000027.1 GCA_007117185.1 Spirochaeta sp.
CCGGTAACGGCGACAAACTCACCCTGTTCCACCCGGACAGTCACCCCGTCCAGAGCTTTGACCACTGTGGGGCCCATCCGGTAGTGCCGGTGCACCGTTTCCAGAAGGATCATTATCGGGCCCCTCCCCCGCCACCGGAGCCACCCCCGGCACCGGGTACGGACATCGGGACGATGCTGGTACTGCTGGCGGCTGGCGCTGCAGGGGACGAGGGCAGGGCGAACGCTGCCGTCTCGGGCATCACCAGGCGATCCGTGAGATCCAGCCCCTCCAGAACTACCGTGTTGACCCCGTCGGTAGCGCCGGCGGTGATGCGTACCGTTTCCGGTTCTTCTATCCCCTCGTCGTTTATCCGCAGCACATCCACGTAGCTGCGGGTGCGCACCACCGTGATCGCCCGGGCGGGGATCACAAGCCCCTCATCCCGGGCGATAGCCACGGTGAGGTCCGCACTCATCCCCGGGCGCAGGACCAACCCGGGGTTGGCAACGACGGTGGAGACGGTGAAGACAGAGATGTTGCTCACCACCTGCGCAGAGGGACTGATACTCTCCACAACGCCGGTGAAGGGCCCCGCGCCGGTACCGGCTACAGCCTCAACGCGAACGGTTGTATCCAGGCCCGGGGCCAGGCGAGCCACGTCGTACTCGTCGATCTCGGCGCTCACCCGAACCCGGTCCAGCTGGGCCACTGTCACCAGCGCGCTGTTGGTCCCTACCGAATCACCGGGGCCGACCGCCACCGCCAGAACCACCCCATCCCAGGGGCTGCGCAGGGCGGCCCCCTCCCGCGCGGTCACGGCGTTGCGCAGGTTCAGCTCCGCCCGGGCTACCGAAAGCTCTCCCAGGCGGAGGCTGTTCTCAGCCGCAACCAGGGCATCCTCGGCGTTCTGCAGCTGCTCCCGGCTGGCGCCCCCGGCGCTCTGAAGCTGTCGGGTGTCCTCAAGGTCGCGCTGTGCTCGCTCCAGCGTGCGTCCCGCCCGTTCCAGGTTGATCTGTGATTCCTCGAGGTCTATCCGGCTGCGTTCCACCGCCCGCTCAAGGTCGGTTGTGTCCAGCTGTGCCACCACCTGTCCCGCCCGGACAGACTGGCCGAGATCGGCAACTGAGGTGACGGTTCCCCCGGAGGCGGAACGCAGAACCACCTCCCGGTAGGGACGGATCAGCGCCGGAGCGTCAATGGCCACGGCGATGACTCCCTCGGTGGGGGTAACCGTTGCTGTTGCCCCGTCGCCTGACCCTGTCCCGGATGAGGCAACGTCACCGGAGGTGGTGTACTGCCACAGGTAGAACCCGCCGCCGGCTGCGGCAATCAGTGCCAGAGCGAGAATCGCTATCTTCTTTTTCATCGTTGGTACTCCCGTAATGCCAGATCAAGATTAATCAATGCCCGCTGGAGGGCGTATTCCGCTCTTTGCGTCTCAAGTTCCGCCAGGTCGCGATCGATCTGACGAACCTGTCCGCTTTGAGCCCGGGCCTCTACTATCTGAAAGGTGAGATCGGCCCGTTCCCGGGCATCTTCGGCGCTGGCCACCCCACGCCGGGCCTGTTCCACCGCCGCCAGTGCGGCATCCCGCCCAGCCTGCAGTTGGGACTGAAGAGTTGCCACCTCCAGCTGCTCCGCCGCCGCTACCGCTTCCCGGACCTCCCTGTCGGCACGGGCAGCGGAGATTCCGTTGAGTCCGACAGTCACTCCCAGCGAAACGGACCAGTCACTATCGGAGCTCCCGGAACCGCCGGAGCTCCCGGAACCGCCGGTAAAAATGCCCATCTGCGGTGAATAGGAGAGAGACAGGGTCTCGCCGGTGAGGGACCACGTGGCTGCGGCGCTGTGATCCGGAAACTCTGCTCCCAGACGCAGCGAGATTTGTCCGACCCGGGAGGGTTCCACCGAGGCTTCCCGCAACGCCGACTGTAACGCGATCTCCCGGATCAACAGTGTGGTGTCATCCAGAGGGGAAGCGTCGGAAAGCCCGGTCTGCGCAAGGGAAACAAGACCAGGTGGGGTAAGATCGGCGATCTCCCCGGGCTCTGTACCCAGGGCCAGCGCCAGCGAGAGAACCCCGTCGCGCCACGCCGCCTCAGCCCCGGCCAGATCCGTTCGGGCGGCACGGTAGTCTCCCTCGGCCTTCACCAGCGCGTCCCAGGCGATCTCGCCGCGTTCGAACCGAAGTCGTTCCAGGCGACTGCGCTCAGCCAGCAGGTCCACCTCCCGGGAAACCAGTTGCACCTCCTGGCCGGCAAGCCAGGCGGTGTAATACAGGCGCCGCAGCCGCAGGATCATCTCGTCGCGGGTCTGCTCCAGTACCAGCTCCGCCCGTAGCAGAGCTTCCTGGGCACGGGCTAATCTGCTCTGCTGATCCACTGTGAGCCCCAGAGGAATGGTAGCAGACAGCGAAAGGGTAGCGTTCCACTGCTGCGGAACGGCGTCGCCCTCGCTACCGGAAGCCTTCACCCCCGGGGTCGCCTGGAAAGAAGGGTCCGACAGTGTACCTGTGCGGCTGACCTCAAGAACCGCCTGATCCCGGGTTGCCACCGCCCGCTGCACCTCCACCGTCTGGTCCACCCGCTCCACCACTTCCTCCACCGTGAGGGCAAAGAGGGGCGCTGGAAGCCATGCAATCATCAGCAGCCACGTAACGTACTTCGTTTTCATCTGTTGCAAGGTAGATCACCCTTGTGTGAGCGGGCGGGAGGTTGTGTGAAGATCCTGTGAATGTGGGGGTGCGAAGGTGGGTGGGGGTGTGGTTCCCCGGAATCAGTCGACTCGGCTGGCCATCACCGCGGAGTACGCCTTCTGCTCGTTGCGGTATTTGGCGTGGAGGACGTTTTCCAGCCCCGCCATGAACTCGGCGATGCAACTGCAGGCCAGGGAGTAGTACACGGTGGTGCCCTCTTTGCGGTCGCTGAGGATACCGGCGTTTTTCAGGATGGACAGGTGCCGGGATACCGTTGAGGTATCAGCCCCGACTCTCGCGGTGAGGTCGCAGACGCAGTGGGGACCCTCGCGATCGATCAGATCCACGATGTAAATCCTGGTGGGATGAGCAAGTGCCTTGAGCACCCCGGCGCGGCTCTCGGCGCGTAAGCGATCGTCCTCTGACATCGTCATAGTTGCTTATATTGCCAAATAATGGGTAGGATGTCAATCATCGTAACGTTCTGAACATCTCTGGAGGGTATGTGTTTACTATCGTGTTTTACGTGCTTGCTGTTGTCGCTCTGCTGGTATCGTTTGGTGCCAGTCGGGAGAAGACCAAAAAGGCCCTGATGAAAGCGCTGAAGGCGTTCCAGGGCATTCTGCCGGAGTTTGTCGTGGTTATCGTTCTGGCTGGAGTCATCCTGGCGTTTCTTGACCCCGCGGCGGTCTCCCGGGTTGTCGGCGAGGAGTCGGGGTTTCTCGGCGTACTGGCGGCGGCGGTCACCGGAGCGGTGACGCTGATGCCGGGGTTTGTGGCGTTCCCCCTGGCGGCGCTGATCTACCAGCAGGGGGCCGGGCTGGTGCAGATCGCCGCATTCGTCTCCTCCCTCATGATGGTGGGAGTGGTCACCTTTCCGGTAGAGCGGGCGGTGTTCGGCACCAGGATTGCGCTGATCCGCAACTCCATGGCGTTTGTTTTCTCTCTGGCGGTGGCGGGGGTGATCGCCGTCGTTCTTGGAGGCTCCCTGTGAACGCCAGACTGGTTCGAAGGCTGGCGGGCCCGGCGGCGGCGATGGCGCTGCTTGGAGTGGTCTGGCTCCTGGTTCCGGCGCGGGGAGAAGCCGCGGTGGAGGTGATCGGGATGAGCCTGAAAGAGATGCTCCTGGTGATTCCGCCCATATTCGTGCTCCTGGGGCTGCTTGATGTGTGGATCTCCCGGGAACAGCTGATGCGCTTTATGGGCGGCGCCTCCGGGGTCCGGGGCACCACCATCGCCTTTCTGATGGGGTCCGTCGCCGCGGGGCCGCTGTACGCGGCGTTTCCCGTGGCCACTGTGCTGATGCGCAAAGGGGCCAGCCTGTTCAACGTGATGGTCTTCATCGGCGCCTGGTCGACCACGAAGGTGCCGATGTTTCTCTTCGAATACGCCGCGCTGGGGTCGATGTTCGCGGTGACCCGCCTGCTGGCCAACATACCGGCGATCCTGATCATGAGCGCAATAATCGCCCGGGTCGTCTCCAAGGAGCAGTACCACGAGCTGACGGGTTGACAAGAGATGGTTGTTTGGCTATATTGCCAATAATGCGAAGGAGGTGACGTAATGACCACGGCAACGGGACAGAAGACCACCGGCACCAACAACGCCAGCGCAGGCGGGCTGGGCGCCCTCTGGCAGCGTTTCAAGGGCGACAGCAAAAATCGGCTCCTTCTGGTGATGACCGGCGTCTTTCTCATCGCCTTCTTCGTACCCTGGTCTTCCCCGCGGGTGTCCGCGGCGGTGCAGGAGTCGTTTCTCATGCTCGGCGAGTACGCCCGGGAGCACGTGCTGCTGTGCCTCGTTCCGGCGTTCTTCATCGCCGGGGCGATCACCGTCTTTCTCAACCAGCAGTCGGTGATCAAGTATCTCGGTCCTGACGCCCCCAAACTGGTGGCCTACAGCGTGGCGTCGGTCTCCGGGACGATCCTGGCGGTCTGTTCGTGTACCGTCCTGCCGCTGTTCAAGGGTATCTACAAGAAGGGCGCGGGGCTGGGACCGGCGGTGAGTTTTCTCTACTCCGGCCCGGCGATCAATATTCTGGCGATCATTTTGACTGCCAAGGTGTTGGGCATCCAGCTGGGCATCGCCCGCGCGGTGGGCGCGATCGTCTTCGCTTTTGTCATCGGCCTTTTGATGCAGCTCATCTTTTTTCGGGAGGACCGGGAGCGCACCACCAACGCGGCGATGTTCCAGTCTTTCGACGAAGACGAGGAGCGCGGCCTGGGCAAGATGGCCATCTACATGGCCTCGATGGTGGGGATCCTGGTGTTTCTCAACTGGGCCCCCTCGGGCGGCTCGGTAGCGTGGTGGGACTTCCTGCACCGGTGGAAGTGGGCGATCAGCGGGGCCTTCGGTCTGGTCCTGGCGTACACCCTGGTGAAGTGGTTCAAGGCCACCGAACTCGGCGACTGGGTCGTCGCCACCAGAGACTTCGCCGTTCAGATCCTGCCGCTGTTGTTCGGCGGGGTCATGGTCGCCGGGTTTCTGTTGGGCCGCCCCGGCCACATGGCGCTGATTCCGGAGCAATGGATCGCAGATCTGGTGGGCACCAACTCCCTGGGGAGCAACCTGATCGCTTCGATCTCCGGCGCGCTGATGTACTTCGCCACCCTTACGGAGGTACCGATCATGCAGGGGCTGCTCGGCGCGGGGATGAATCAAGGGCCCGCTCTGGCGCTGCTGCTGGCCGGCCCCTCCCTCTCGCTGCCGTCGCTTCTGGTAATCGGCGGCGAGCTGGGCCCGCGAAAGACCCTGACCTACGTCGGTCTGGTGGTGGTGATGTCCACCGCGGCGGGGATGTTCTACGGGAATGTGGTGGTGTAGCGCGGGGGCGTGACCTCCGGGTTGTTTAACCAGGAGCTGGTGTCACACCCGTTGTCGCCTTCGTCGATCCACGCAGGCGATGCCTCCCTGGGATCCTGCCCCGCCCCGTGAAAGGAACGCCCGCTCCCGACGGAGACGGGCGATTCGCTTCAGGAGTAGTTGTCAACCGCACGGACGATTCCGCCGTCTGTCTACTCTATTCCCGGGTCACCTCCACCACCGCCGGGGAACAGCATGAAATTAAGCCCGCTCACATCAATCGGGACCCTCAAGGGCCTCTCGGTAAAGACGAACTCGAACTTCGTGGGAGTAAAGAACCCCTCCACGTCTGCACCAGCGATATACATCTCCTCATTCGACCCCTCAAGTTCCGGGTAGCGATACACAAGGACGTAAATCTCATAGCTCGATCCGAGAGTACCGAACCACGGCAGAGGCATCCCACCGCCGTTCTCGTCGTCGCCGTTCTGGTCGCCACCGCCAAAAAAGTCTACGAACAGGCCAAGCGAGGCGTTGCCGTCGAAATAGAAATCGTTGAGCTCGACCCCCACGGCGCCCTGGGCAAACGGCTCCGCACCGTCCTGAAGCTCTCCGAACTCGTTAAAGACGTTCCATCCGGCCGGGAAAACTGCGGCGGATACGTACCACTCGTCCGTGGGAACGGCGATAGGCTCACCGTCAGCGTCCAGCAAGGACGTCTCGCCCTTCGGAGACAGTATGCCGCTCAAATCCACGATGACACCGGATTCCGATGCGATCAGGTAGTTGAATCCCTGGTACTCTGTTACGGAGGGATTGTACAGTGAAACCGCTCCAAAATAGTCCGGAGAGTAGATGTATGCCTGACCGATGAATGGCACGAAGTCGCCAAAGCCGTCCAGTGTTCCGGGCACCCACATATCGAGGTGGTTTTGCAGCATCACCAGAACATTGTGCGTCCCTTCCACCTGCCACGGGCGAGGCAGACCCCACTCCCGCATCAACACTTCTCCCAAACCTTCTTCGTTGACTGCTCCCTCACCGCCGGCGATGAAAACCCTGCTGACGATCGAATCCAGGGCACGCCAGGAAAAACCGCTCGCGATGTAGGGATTAATGATATCGTCGTGGATGTCGAACCCGTCACCAACTATTCCAACCATAACGCTCTCGTATCCAGAGGGAATGTTGTTGACCTGAATCTCAGTACTCAGATTCGCGTAACTGCTGGTCGCAATGGTCACAGAGTTACTGCCGGTCACGATCGTCCGCGTCGTCTCTCCGTAGTACAGGTATTCCGAGGAATCGGTGTCCCACGTATACACCCGGGCAACGACAATGAACGTCAACGAGCCGGTCTCCAGCCTCAAGTTGGCGCTGTAGCCAACGACATTGCTACTACCATCAAGAACCGGTTCCAGATTGGACTCAGCGATTCGACGTCCGGCACTGTTGTATACCATCACATCCACCCAGAAATCCTGTGTTTCCTGATCGAACTCCGGTGGATTAAAAATGGACGACGCGCCGATCCCGGCCCCGATCGCCGCATCGATGGCAACCATGGCTGTCTGCCCACCGGTATCCAACTCGTCAACTGCCGCGTTGTTGTTGTCGCCGAACGGATCCATGCAGCCCATCAGGATGACGACAACAAGTGTGAAAATAACGCTTCCAGCGATATTCTTTTTCATCTCTGCCTCCATTTATTGATCTACCTCGAACTCTACATCTCCGCCGCCGTCTCCAACGACGATATCGACGTCTTCGCTCCCGTCGCCAACGCCTACAGCGACATCCTCACTCCCGTCGCCAACGACGATCTCGGCCTCTCCGTAACCGTCACCCACAACGATCTCAACATCCTGACTGTCATCGCCGACGAGAATGCCTGTCGGTTCGGAATCATCACCGGCGGCTACATCAACTGAACCGGTAACCTCGCCAACCAGGATATCCACGTTGGCAACAGTGGAAGACCACCGTGCGTAGAGCACCACGTCCGCTCCCCCAATGATGAACGTACTTCCTGGATTGCGTGTCGTTCCGCTCCCATCGCTGGCGGTGTTCCAGGCGACGAAGCCGTAATCGGGTCGGGCCATCTGCCCATGGCCGAGGACAGTCACCTCCTGCAGTTCGGCGTAGAGCGTGTTGTCCACCGGTACGGTATCGGAGTCTACGTCGCTGTGATTCCCGTCGTACGTGACGGTAAACTCAGGCGTGCCGATTCCGCCGCCTCCGCCACTGCCACCGCTGCCTCCGCCGCCTCCGCCGCCGCCACCGCAGGCGTTAAGAATCAACCCAGCGAGTAACAACGGCGTGAGGACAATGCTCGAATACTTCATTCAGCACCTCCTTGCATCTCGAATAGGGTAACTTCGACAGGATCGGAGCCA
>SKHA01000148.1 GCA_007117185.1 Spirochaeta sp.
GTCAGCCGGCCCGAGGGCAATCGCGAGCGCTGGGGGGCGATCCTCCGGGAGGCGTGCCAGCAATGCGGACGGGCGGCGGTCCCCGACCTGGCGGAGATCCACACCCTGGCTCAGGTAGTCCAGTTGGCGGCTCTCCCGGAGCCGCATCAACCGGCATCGCAAGAGCCGCCGTGGTACGTCTTTCACGAGACAGCCCAGGACGTGCTGGAGGGGTGTGTTTCGGCGCCCGCTGGTGCAGCTGCGGCGTCCACTGGTGGTCCTGAGGTCATCCGGGCCCCGTGGCGCGTCCTGACCGGTCCGGAAGGGGGGCTCGCCGCCGGTGAGGTGCAGAGGCTGTGCACTGTCGGCTGGCGTCTCCGGCGGCTCTCTCTACCGGTATTGCGGGCGGTTACTGCCGCACCGGCAGCTGTGGCTATTGTCCAGCACCTGCGAACCCACTACACTGCGGGGCCGGACTGATCACACTGGTTGATGGAGGTACATGGCAGTGGCCTGCGCGGAGCGTCTTTTTTTCGGCATTCCCATAGTTGCGGAGGCACCTCCCGACCTGGCGGACCGTTGGGGCTGTGCCCGGACAGGGCCGGGACTCCTGCTGTTTGCCCGAAGCGCGCTGTTGTGGCGCCTGGTCCGAACGCGCCGGATCCGTGGTCTCATGACCGCAGGGCGGGACGCGGTGGCCCCTCTTGGCGGAATCGCCCGGCGGCAGATCCGCATTGCCACCGGGTGCGCTACCGGGGACTACGTGCCGTTGCAGTCGGTTGTACGCATTCTGGCCCGGGCGGAAGCAGACAGCGCCACCGTCTTTCTGGTTGATTCCGCCACTGATGCGCTTCGGAGTCTGGAAGGAAACACCCGGGACACCTTTCCGGGGTTGCGTGTGGTTGGCCGGGCTACCCTGAACCACCATATCGCTGACTCGGTGACCACGGCTATTCGCAAGGCGGAACCACGAATTGTCCTGGTGGGGTCTGCCAGGGGTCACGTACTGCGGTGGATCGCCGAAAGCATCGATGGGGTGGGGAACGCGCTGATCGTGATCGCCCCGGATGCGGTATCGCGGATGATTTCTCGCCGTGACGGCTCTCCCCTTACCTCGGCTATTCTCCTTCCCCTGCGCATCCTCATGATTCCCGTACTCCTGATCCATCGGATCGCTCTGCATCGTCGTCAGAAAAAACGCCCAGTTTGAAGTACTCATAGACAACCGCCAGGGTATCCCGGTATCGCCGGACAAAAAGCCAGCCGAAGATGTGACGCCCCGGGGGCAGATAGAGGATCAGGCCGAGGGCTCCCGAGGCGCTGCCGGGAATGATCAGCAGAATCGCGGCGATAACCACCGCCAGCAGCCGCGCGTAGTGCCGCGGGCGAAACCGACCCTCCCGTGCTTCCCGACGGATACGGCTCAACTGGTGATGTATCGAGTTCCCCAGCACAACGGCGGCCACGATCGCCACCGCCCCGTGAGCGGCCAGGGAAGCAAAGACTCCGATCCGGCGGGATACCAGAACCAGAATCCACCCATCCACCAGCATCAGCATCGCCAGCACGAGCATGTCCGCAAAGAGAAAGGCCAACTGTTCCCGGTTGGTAAATCGAAGGAGCCATTCCGGCTTCATCGCCTCATTGTAGTATTCACCAGCGTGTTGATGAAGCTCCCGAACCCCCATAATTTGTGACAAAAAATGTATACATAGTTACGATGATATGATACAAATATCTAAAAAGGAAGGATTTCCCTCATGGTTCTGGTGATTTCATCCAACAGCGATCTTGTTGACCAGATTCACCTGGCCGTCAGGGGCCGGGCAGAACTGTTCGTGACCGCCAGTGTTGGCGTTGCCCGGCAGGCGTTTCTCAGGAATCCCCTCAAATGGCTGGCTGTGGCTGTGGATTTCAGCGAGTCCGAGGAAGAGCGGGTCAAGCTGGTGGCCCGCTTTGCCCGGGTGCAGCAGGGAGCGGTGATCATCGCTCTGGTCCAGGCCGGTCAGGTAGAGCTGGGGTTTGAGCTTGCCCACCACGGCGTCGATCTGTGCATACCCACCCCCACGTCCACCCGCCGGATTGCAACGGCTCTTCACGCTGCGGTGGCAGCGATCTCCCGCTTCCCCTCCGGACTCCCGGCGGGCGAACAGGAACGGATCAACGCCGCCCTGGTTCCCCTGGTTGGATCCAGTGAAGCGGTACAGGAGCTGCGGAGCAGGGTGGTCCGCGCCGCCCGGGGGGACGTACCGGTATTGGTGACCGGCGAGACCGGCTCGGGCAAGCAGATCGTCTCCCAGGTGATTCACAACCTGTCGGATCGACGCGGCGGCCCCTTTGTAGATGTCAACGTCTGCGCAATAGCAGAGTCCCTCTTTGAAGCGGAGCTGTTCGGCTCGGTTCCCGGAGCGTTTACCGGGGCGGTGCGACGGGACGGATTTTTTCAGAGCGCCCACGGGGGTACCCTCTTTCTGGACGAGATCGGTGACCTTCCGCCGGCGTTACAACCAAAGATCCTCAAGGCAGTGGAAGCCCGGCAGGTGCGCCCGCTTGGTCAGGGTTCTCCCATCGCCGTCGACGTGAGGGTGGTCACGGCCACCAACCGCAACCTTGAGGCCCGGGTGCGGTGCGGAAGCTTTCGGGAGGACCTGTGGCACCGACTGGCGGGTATCGTCGTGGCGGTACCGCCGTTGCGGGAACGTCTGGAGGACATCAAACCGCTGTGCAGAGCGATCTTGCAGGACAGCCCCTTCCGGCACCTGACCCTGCGACCCGACGCGATCAGGGCGCTGCAGCACCACCGGTGGCTGGGGAATGTGCGTGAACTGCGGACAGTTCTGGAACGATCGGCAATCCAGCTCAGCGGTGCATCCATATCGGCAAGAGACCTGGTGTTTGATCGCACCCTGAGGTAGCCCGGGGCTGAGCGGATCAGGGCAGGGGGCGCACCTCGAAGGCAACGAGAACGGGCACCGGTGTACCATCGGAATCGATGTGTACATCCACCAGCTCAGCCGCCACCAGCAACCGGCGCCCCCGCAGGATCAGATCCGGTCCGGGGTCACGGGGAGCCCGTTCCAACACCCTGCCGGAGAAGATCGGATCATCCAGGACCAGATAGGCCCGGTACATCTCCACTTCCTCTACGCCGCGCCAGGCGCCGCTGACCAGCTCGATCTCGGCGTAAAACTCGTCCTCCGAGTCCGCGTAGACCATGAGCGACGCCGCTACCCCGTCCAGGACCAGGATACGCTGCCCCAGCCGGTCAAGCTCTTCAGGATTTGTCAGCGCACGGTTGATCGTGCCCAGGGAGCTTTGCAGATCCACCAGCTGCCGGAACACATCGGGCCGAAACAGCTCCGAGAGTGTCGGTTCCTGAGCCCACACCGGCGGTGCAGCCAGCGCCGCCACCACAACAAGAGCGACTGCCAGTGCAGGTACCCTCGGATTAACGCGTTTCATACTTCGCAGTATACGAAGGACGACCAACGGTTACAACTGTTCAAAAAAGAATCCACGGATTAGGATACACCCATGGGCCTGCTAATTCGAGCTGATGCGCAGGGAACGCGCCTGCGTGGACGTCGTGCACTTGTTGTCGGTGGCAGTGGCGGAATTGGCCGGGCTGTCTCCTATATGCTCGCCGCTCAGGGGGCGTCGGTGGTAGTCCACGGCGGTCATGACGGGGAACGGCTGGACCAGGTCGTACGATACATCAAGAATCACGGCGGGGTGGCCCGTAAGCTTCTCAAGCGGATAGACCGGGCGGCGGATTTTCTCCCGTCTCTGGAAGACATTGGAGATATCGATATCCTTGTGGTATCTTTCGGACCGGTGTTTTACGGGTCCATCGAGCAGACGGATCCGGTTGAGTGGGCAAGACTGACGGAACTGAACCTCGTTCTCCCGGGAATTCTGGTTTCCCGGTTCCTGCCGCCGATGCAGCGTCGCCGGTGGGGACGAATCGTTTTGTTTGGCGGTCCCCGCAGCGCTCCTCAGGGAGGGTTCAGGGAGATCCCGGCGTACAGTGCTGCCAAGGCGGGGGTAGAGTCACTCTGTCGTTCCGCCGCGCGCTCCACCGGCAATGCCAACATTTCGATCAACGTTGTCTCTCCGGGGTACGTGGACACAGAGTATCTTGACGATGCCACCAGGGAGGAGCTGCGTCGGCGTGCACCCCGAAAGACCCTTATCCCGCCGGAGCGGGTCGCCAGGATCGTACGAAACCTGGTGTGTGCCGAAGAGCCTGACGTACACGGGGCGGTGATACCGGTGGATCAGGGGCTTGGTTAATGGATATGGTTGTAGCTATTATGATCATTGGCTATTTGACAATACTGGCGCACGCGCCTACTATGTAGAGATTAAACAAGGCAGATAGGGACGTATGGGCAACAACGATATAGTACCGGGATTTGACGAAGAAAAGGACGAAAGCCTCAAGATCCGCCTGGATAAGGTGCCAAACGCCGAAGGCTGTCTGGTACTGTACCTTACCGGTTATATAGATACGTACAACTCAAATTTCTTCCAGAAGCGGGTGAATCGCGCTGTGGAAGCGGGTTTTGCCCGGCTCATCTTTCACTGCGGCGGTTTGAACTACGTCTCCAGTACCGGAATCGGTTCCTTTACCGCCTTTCTCAAGGCTGTCAAACCGAAAGGCGGCGATCTGGTTCTCCTTGAGATTCAGCCCAAAGTGTACGAAGTATTTCAGCTCCTTGGATTCTCACAGTTCTTCCATATCAAGGACAACCTGGATGACGCCGTTGCCCACTTCACCAAAGACGGCAAGGTACAGCGTTCGGAGATCTTCCCCAAGATCTTCAAGTGTCCCATCTGCTCAACCAAGCTCAAGGCTTCAAAGCCCGGGCGGTTCCGATGCTCCAACTGCAAGACCATTCTGGCCATCGATGCAGCCGGGCAGGTCTTCCTCGGATAGCCCCTCCCTGTGTTTTCCCTGTTCTTCCGGGACAGAGAGCGTCGTCTCCTGTTTGAGCGAAACCGTGAGAAAATTCGCCACCTGCGTCTGCTCGCGGCGGTTGTCGCCGAGACACGACGCACCGAGCGTCTGGAACGTATGCAGCACAACCAGAGAGAACGGGAAATAGCGCGACTGACCCGGGAGGGCTGACAATCCACCGTTTTCTCTTTGCCGTGGACCGATCAGATTCTGCACGTCTTGCCGCTGAATACCTCACCGGCAACCCCCGGTGGGAGATTCTTGACAATCCCGCTGCGATCGACCACGCCGACCCCTCCGTCCGGGTTATTGTTGTCCCGGTGCCACTCCTGTCCACCCGGGACGGGAGGGCCGACAAGACTGTCTCGGTTGTGGCGTACGGGTCTTCAGAACAGATCGTACGGGCGTTCTTCCTCGGTGCCGACGATTACCTCGCCGACCCCTGGACCGTTGTGGAACTGGAGACCCGGTGTCGTCGAATGATCCGTTTCGACGGCATCGTCGTTGACGACCGGGGAGATACCCGGGTGCTGGGGCGCAGCGAAGCAGAACTCTGGACACTGCTGCAGCAGCACCGCGGGCGCGTGGTGGACCGGGAGACGATCATGGAGGTGTTGCATATTCCCGGTGGAAACGGCTCCCGGGCAGCGGACATGGCGGTGAATCGACTCCGGAAAGCCCTGGGTCCGCTGGCCGACCGTGTAGAGACGATCTATCGCCGGGGCTACCGTCTGCGGGAAGGATAAATCCGGAGCGATGGAAAGTGGATAAGTTGTGGATAAATCCCGGGTTTGGGTCGTAATCGCACGCACCTTCCCTGATGTACCGAGTGTTCTGGTGGCGCCGGACCGAGTTTCGCCGAGAACTGTTTGCATAACTTGTTGTTCTGTAACAAGTTATTTTCGGTCGAATGCTAGAGAACGGTTAGGGTGTGTCAATCTGATACACCGAAACCACAAAAATGTAATTTTTCGAAGTCGAAAGACTGTGGAAAAGTTGTGGAAAACCGGTGGCCATTATGCTACTCTGCGAAGAGCGTGAAACCGACACTCATACATGTGGTGCTACTGATTCTTCGCTGGATAGTCATCTCTGTGTCCGGTTTTGGCCTGGTTTTTGCTGTAACGGGCACGATGAGCCCCCTGGTCTATTTTCTGCCCCGGATCTCTGTTGTCGCCGCGATCCTGGCGGTGTTTCTCACATATCTGAGAAGCGTGACCCGCCGGGTACACGTCGCTGTGTTGCTGGCGCTCTTCTATCCGCTTGTGATCCTCACCTTTGCCGTCCCGGTGCTCACTCCGGTGGTGGATCGTCCGGAGATTCCATCGTTCCATCTGCCGGTACCGACGATCCTGCATGGCCGCGGGCACTCCCTGTTTGTGGACAACCAGACGGGAGGCGAGTTGGGAAACGTCGTGGTGGTACGGCACCACTCGCCGCCGCACCTCGACTTCTTTCCCCAGATAATCTGGAACTCCCGGGAAGAAACCCTGCTGCTGCGTGGTGGAGAGACCCTCTCCTCCCGGGAGGTGATGGGGCTGGGACGGACACCGTTGCCACCGGCGGTCATCGCGCTGCGAACCGACCTGGATACCGTTCTGGAGCTGGTGCGCTTCGACCCGCAGGGCGCAACCTCGGCAATGGCTGTCGCTCTGGCACACATTCTGGCGCTGTCCGCGGCGGTAGTGATGGCCTGGGGATGCGCCCGGGCCAGCCGCTGGCTCCTGGTGAACACCATGGTGACCCTTTTTTACGGGTGGTTGCTCCTGGCGCTGCCCCGTTTGCTCGCCGCGCCGGCGGTACAGGGGCTTTTCACCCGCTTTCCCCTGCCCCTGTGGGTGACGGACTACCTGCCGGTGATCGGCTGGGTCCTGCTGGCGGTGATCCTGCTGGTGGTTGCTCTGGTGCAGCCCCCCCTCACCACGTGGCAGCGTGAAATAGGCTCGGGGGATGGTAGATGAGTATCACCAGATTCTTTCTCATTTTTCTGGCGGTCTTTCTGCTTCTGGCGGCGGCGTTCTCGACGTACCTCGCCTGGGGAACCCTGCAGGTGGCCCCGGTTCTTCCGCAGTTCCAGACGGCAACTCTGCTACGCCAGTTGCTGATCGAGTTCTTCCGCCTCCTTCCCTTTGCTGTCACCGCCGCTACCGTCCTGGCGTTCTCGGGAATCGGGGGGAGCGAACACACCGACACGTCAACCTCCCCGCTGGAGCGCGGTAAAGCGACCCTGATCATTCTGGTGGTCCTGGGGATCCTGAACGGCGCCTGGTTCGGCATGGTGGAGTCCCGGGTATCAGCGCAGGTGCAGCACCTGCAGTATCTGAGTCGCTCCGGGCAGAACGTGATCGCCGAGGCCCGGAGGTTGCTGGACCAAAGACAGTTCGTGGAAGCGCAGGAGCGTGTATTCATGCACCGTTCGATCTTCGGTGAAACAGAAGAGAACCAGGCGCTTCTGATGGAAACGGACCGGCGGTTGGCGGATGAGAGAACTGTTCAGGAGCGGCTGGCTGTGGACGAGCTGATGCCCTGGGAACGGCAGCGCCGTCTGACGGAGGTTCAGTCGATGACTCTGACCGACCTGATCGGTCAGGCAGAGCAATTTCTCCAGGACGAGGACTTCTTCAGCGCCCACCATTTTGCCTCGCTGGCGGTGGCAAGGAACCCCAACCGCCAGGACGCGCGACGAATCCAGGCCCGGGCCCTCGCGGCGATAGAGGGAGAGCGGCGGCAGATCGTTGAAACCCCTGACCGGGAGTTCTTTGCCGCCAAAAACCGCGCCTACATGGCGTTCCGCCAGGGTGAGACCATACCCGAACGTGCCGTAGAGGCGTGGCACCTTTTTCGCGAGCTGGAAAATCAGGCCCCCCGGGACCCGGACGTGCTCACCTTTGCCCCCCGGGCGTTGGAGCAGGCCCAGCGGA
>SKHA01000386.1 GCA_007117185.1 Spirochaeta sp.
ATCCTGAAGCTCGATGAGGACGCCAACATTCTTGACGCCCGGGTCCGCTACTTCCAGCGCACCGACGGATACTGGACAACCCGACAATCCGGCAACGCGCGGGTGACCGTTGACTTTTCCGTTACTCCTACCCCGGCGACTCTTGGCAGCGATTACCGGGCGGGACGGTCCATGTTCTCGATTTACACCGTCAACCAGATGTCCCTCTGGGCGGTAGCGGTAGACGATGACGGTACTGTCGCAGCCACCATCGTGGAGCCGCTCACACGCTACCGCTTCGAAATGCGTTTTCCTGGAGACTTCGACTTTCGGACCCAGATGGGCGAGCTGACCCTTGGCAGCGGTCTGGTGGTTCCCACGGTGCGTACTTCCGGTGGAGCCTGGCTGGCCCCGGACAGCTGGGAAGACCTGGCCAACCGACACCTCTTTGAGCTGCATCGCTACTCGTATGTCCTCAACGATTCCGGTCTCTACGCCGGGATAGACAGTCGGTCCAGTGTGCGCAACTTCCTGGAGACGATGGGTGTGGAGTTTGCCGGGGACAGACCTGTAGCCATGGCCCCCGCCTACGGGTACTTCGGTATCGGTGGCTGGCGCGGAAACTACGAGGCGATCGAACGCTATCTGGTCGGGCGCAACGCCCGGTCTGTCACCTCTCTGGTGGACTGGGCGCCGGAGCGTTTCAGCAGCGCCATCAATGACCGCAACCAGTTTGGTGTTGATGTTCCCTCCGGAGCAACCCGTACCGTCCAGGACTCGGTCGACGGGATCGCCGGAGCGACGGTGCGCATGTCCCGTGAATCAACGTCGTACCAGCGAGCTCTGGTGGATGCAGGGATCCTCTCCGAGAGTGACGTGATCGTCGGGCGCTTCTGATACGATGAGCGAACGGATCAAGAAGTTTCCCATCGGCGGAACTCATCTGCCGGAGGAAAAGGACCTGACCTCGGAGAAACAGATCGTGGTGATGCCTCACCCGGACACGGTGCTGATACCGTTAAAGCAGCACCTCGGTGTCCCGGTAACTCCGACGGTAAAGCCGGGACAGCGGGTGGTACGCGGCGAGATTCTGGGCAGCGACGCCCCGGGTCTGCACGCCCGGGTTCATTCCAGCGTCACCGGTGTGGTAGAGGAGATAACCGAAGCACCCCTGCCCGACGGCAGCCGCATCCCGGCGGTACGCATCCGTACCGATCACGACGCCGCCGAAGATGAGCTCCTCCTGCCTCCCCTGAAGCTTGACGGCCTCAGCGGCAGCGAGCTGCGTGACGCGGTTATCGCCCGGGTTGAAGAGGCCGGCATCGTTGGCCTTGGGGGAGCCACCTTCCCCACTCACATCAAGCTGGGCACCAAAGACCCCATCGATACGATCATCATCAACGGCGCCGAGTGCGAACCGTATATCACCGTGGACGACCGGCTGATGCAGGAAGGCCCCGAGATTGTGTTGCGGGGTTTGGACCTTGTCCGGCAGGTGGTAGGAGCCAAAAAAGGGTACGTCGGTTGTGAAATCAACAAACCCAGGGCCCTTGATCGTCTCCGGGAGGCGACAGCTCAGTTCTCCAACCTGGTTGCCCAGCCCCTGGATACCCGCTATCCCCACGGTGCGGAAAAGCACCTCATCAAGGCGATCCTGAATCGGGAGGTGCCGATGCGGGCCCTGCCGGGAGTTGTCGGGGTGCTGGTGAATAACGTTCAAACCGCCTGGGCCATCGCCGATGCGGTGGATCGCGGCCGGGTGCTCATCGACCGGGTGGTCACGGTGAGCGGGTACGGCGTCAAGACGCCGCAGAACCTGCGAATCCCCGTTGGAACCTCCATCGGTGACGTGATCGCCTTCTGCGGGGGGGCCACGGTAGACGAGCCCTCGGTGATTATCGGTGGGCCCATGACCGGCATGCACGTAACAGACATGTCCATTCCCGTGACCAAGGGCACCAGCGGAATCGTGTTGCTGACCGCCGAGGAGTACCGCGGAACGGTTCACATGGCGTGTATTCGCTGCGGCAAATGCGTGGAGGTGTGCCCGATGTACCTGCCTCCCAACCGCATGACCGCCTACGTCAACAACGATATGATCGAAGAAGCGGTCAGTGCAGGGCTGGAGGCGTGCATTCTCTGCGGAGCGTGTCAATTTGTGTGTCCCTCTAAACGGCCCCTGCTGGAATGGATCAAGCAGGGTAAAGCCGCGGCGGCGGAGAAACAGCGACGATGAGGATAGTACGATGAGCAGCACGGTGCGGCGGAACGGCCCGCATATAGAGAGTCGTGATTCGGTCCGGCGAAAGATGTGGGAGGTTTCCGCTGCGCTTCTCCCGGCGGCGGCGGCGGCGGTGTTCTTCTTCGGCCCGTATTCGCTGTACCTCATCTTTGCCTCGGCGGTGGCTGCCGCAATTCTGGAGCGACCCTTCACCCCCGGGGGGTTCTCCCTTCGTCAGCCCCTGGGAGATGGCAGTGCCTTTCTGGCGGGGATGCTCTTCGGGCTGACCCTTTCACCGGGTTCGCCCTGGTGGATTCCCCTCTTTGGCGCGGTCCTGGTGGTTTTCGTGGGTAAGCTTGCCTTTGGTGGCATCGGCAACAACGTCTTCAACCCCGCTCTGGTGGCCCGGGGCATCCTGCTGCTGGCATACCCCGCGCTGGTGACGGAGTGGCGTGTTCCCCTGGATTACGACGCGGTGACCGCGGCGACCCCGCTGGCGGGTCTTTCGGCGTCGTACCTGGACCTGTTTCTCGGCAGGATTCCCGGGAGTATCGGCGAGGTTTCCGCACTGGCCCTCATCATTGGCTCGGTCTTTCTTCTGGCCCGTGGATTTGTAGGGTGGCGGATCTCGCTGGCGTACCTGGGATCGGCGATGGTGACGGCAGTTGCGCTGGGGCTCGACCCGATCTTTACCATCCTTTCCGGGAGCATCATGTTTGCCGCGCTGTTCATGTCAACCGACATGGTCACCTCCCCGGTGGGACGGAGTGCCCGGGCGGTGTATGGAATCGGTTGCGGTGTCCTCACCGTGCTGATTCGGCACTACACCCAGTATCCGGAAGGGGTGACATTCGCGGTTCTGCTTATGAACGGGGCGACGCCGCTTATCGACGCCACCGTAGTGGATACGTTCTTCGGCGAGGTGGAGAAACGTCGTCGCCGCATCGTAGCCCTGACCGGCGCGGCGGCGGTGCTGGTTGTGGGCGCTGTCATCGGCCTGGGAACGATTCCCCTGGCGGCGTACGTTGGTGACTACTGGGTTGACGGCGTCACCCGGCGGGATATTCGCCTCTTCTTTCCTGACGGGGGCTACGCCCTGGCCACCGAAAGCGCCCGGGATGGCGTTCGGGTGGAGCAGGTGTACACCCCGGAGGAGCCGCTGGGATACCTGGTGTATACAGAGGCGCCGGGATACAAGAGCACGATCCGGCTGGTGACAGCGCTGGACATGGACGAACGAATTATCGGGATGCGGGTGCTGGAGCAGAGTGAGAGCGCCACCCTCGGCGGGCTTGTCCGAAGGCCGAGTTTTCTCAACCAGTTCCTGCGCCGCTCCACCGCGGATCCGGCGGCTGTGGTAAACGACCTGCAGGCGATCTCCGGAGCGACTGTTTCCTCCCGGGCGGTTGCTTCCGCTGTTGAGCAGGCGCTGCTCTTTCGGGTGGCCCCCCGGGACCCGGCGGCGCGGTTGCAGCTGAATGAGGACGGTACGTTCGCCGGTTCCGGTCGCGGGTACAACGGCGAGATCCGTCTGGAGGTGACTGTTACCGGGGGGCGACTCACTGCCGTGGATATCCTTTCTCACGGTGAAACGCCGGGAATCGGCGAGCCCGCGCTGGAGCGTGCCGCTGCCCGGATTATAGAGGCCCAGAGCCTTGATGTGGACAGTGTCGCCGGAGCTACCGGGACTACCCGCGGGGTAGTCGGCGCGGTCAGCGACGCTTTAGGGCAGTAGGAGTATGGCAATGGACGGAGTTCTGAGAACGGAAAAGGTTGTGCTGCTGGGGCTGTTGACGCTGCTGGGCGCTACAACAACGTTACCAACGGCGGTAGCGGCGATGGTCATATCTCTTGGAGCGGCACTGGTTGCTGCGGTTGTGGGGCGGCTGATGCGCTTCATTCCCGAAATTCCCGAAGCGGTCCGATGGAGTCTGCTCATATCCGTCGGGTTTGGCGTATCCTGGCTTCTGGCGGAGCTGGCGCCGCAGGTACTGCCGGTGCGCACCGGGGCGATGCCCTATCTGCGGTTGGCCGGTATTGCCCCGATCGTCTTCCTTGGTGAGGCCAGGGAGACCACGATGCGGGAGCAGCTGCTGAGCTGGTTCGTGTATATCGCGTTGCTGGCCAAGATGGGTTTTTTCCGGGAGCTGTTTGGAAATGGAACGATCTGGGGAAATCTGATCTCCACCGGTTTCGTCATCCCGGCGGATTTTCTGGCCGCGCCGATCGGGGCGTTTCTCCTGTTGGGAACAGCGGTATTGACAACGCGCCTGGCCGTACGATTCATCCCCTCCCTGGAGCGGCTGATATGAACGAGATGACCGGAGTATTTCTGGACGGGATGCTGATCGAAAATCCCGTCTTCATGACCTTTCTGGGGGCCCTGGCGGTTGCGGTTCTACCGCAGTCCTCCCGGGGGGCGGGGCTGATGGCGGTGAGAATCGCAGTGGCGTCGTTCATCTCCTCGCTGGCGGGGGTAGCCCTTGTTACTGCCGTTCCTGAAGCGCTGGAGCCGCTGGTATATCTGGCGGTTGGTCTTCTGGCGGCGGGTTCGCTGCTTCGCTTCGGGGAGCTGCAGGGAGAGTGGCTTGGGCTTCCGAAGATTCTGGTGGTGCTGCCGCTGTTTATCGGCACCCCCTACGTTGCGTCGCTGCACCAGGAGCTGGCCACGGCGGTCGCCCAGTCCGCCGGAAACAGCCTGGGATTCGTTGGTGCGTTCGTGCTGATCGGTGCCGTTCGCGAGTCCGTACGCATTTCCGAGGCACGGAGCGAGTTCAAGACCACCCCGGTGGTACTCTTTACTATGGCTATCTTCTCGCTGGCGCTGACCGGGTTCCTCTTCTGGTGACCGCAGCGGGAGCAAATATCAGGGAGAACTGGATGAACACAAGAACGCATCTTTCCACCGGGAGCTCACGATGGCAGAACTGACAACCTCGTACCTGGGATTGCCCCTGGCCAACCCCTTCGTTGTCTCCAGCTGCAGTATCACCGGCACGGCCAAGGGGGTGCGTCAGTGCGCCGACGCCGGTGCCGGCGCGGTGGTTCTGAAGTCGCTCTTTGAAGAGCAGATCACTGCGGAGCTCGGCGGGGCCGACGGTGGGGCGGGCAGCGCCTTCGCCGAGGAAGCCCAGCGTTGGCTGGCCGAAACCGCCCGGGTCAACGGCCCGCAGGACTACCTGACCCTTATCCGCCAGGCCAAAGCGGAGACGGATATCCCTGTTATCGCCAGTATCAACGCCGTCACCTCTCAGGCGTGGGTAGAATACGCCGGGCAGATCCAGCACGCTGGAGCGGACGCCCTGGAGTTGAATATCGCCCTGATGCCGCTGAACCTCAAGGAAGGGTCCGATCAGATCGAGGAGTACATCTGCGGAATCGTGCGGGGGGTCCGCAAGGCAACAACGCTGCCGCTGACGGTGAAAGTAGGGCCATGGTTCACCTCGCTGCCGCGAATCGTGCGGGATCTGGTGGATGCCGGGACGGACGGAGTGGTGCTCTTCAACCGCTTCTACCAGCTGGATATCGACCCGGTTGCCCTCAAGCCAGCCCCGGGCTACCAGTACAGTTCCCCGGCAGAGTTGCCGCTGCCCCTGCGGTGGGTAGCGATTCTCTCACCGCAGATCCGAACGCAGTATTCCCTCTCCACGGGGGTTCATTCCGCCCTGGATGCCGTCAAGGCGCTGACCGCTGGCGCCCAGGTGGTGCAGGTTGCATCGGCATTGTACCTGAACCGTGTCGGAGTTATTGCCACAATGATAGAGGAACTCCAACGATGGCTGGACGACCATGGATATCCATCGGTGGATGCGCTGCGGGGCCAGCTGGCCAGAGCGGGATTCTACCAGCCTGAGGAGCTGGAACGGCTGCAGTACATCAAGGCTCTTACAGGGGTTTCGTAATCCCTCGAATACAGGAACCCGGTGGATGATACCCGCGGGTGTTGCCATCTCATTTCTTACCTTTTTCGCTCTGGGTCTGCCGGATGGACTGCTTGGGGTTGCCTGGCCGAGCCTGCGAAGTGCCTTCGGGCAACCTGTCGGAGCGATCGCCGGGTTGCTGTCGGCTGGGTCACTCGGCTATTTCCTCTCAAGCACATCCATCGGCCGCATTCTGCGGCAGGTTCCGTTGTCGGCGGTACTGATCGCCGGATCCCTGGGAATCGGTTTGGGGCTGGCGACGGTAGCGACAGCTCCGTGGTGGTGGCTGCTGCTGCCGGGGTACGTTCTTATCGGTGCCGGGGGAGGCCTGGTGGACGCCGGTTTCAACGCCTACGCCGCAGAGCATTTCAGCGCGACAACAATGAACTGGATGCACGCCAGCTTCGGGGTGGGCGCCACCGTCGGCCCGCCTGTGATGACCGCATCCCTCGTTCAAGCGGGAACCTGGCGACCGGCCTACGCCGGAGCGGCGCTCTTCCTTGCTTTCACGGCTTTTTTCCTGTTTCGCCTCCGGGGGCGACTGGTGACGGCGGTCCGCCGGGAGACTGCAGCCATCGCCGTCGGGACGCAGGAAGACGTGGCGGAGCTGAAGCTCCGGTCGGATCCGAAGGTTAAGCAACAGATGAAGGCGAAGGCGCCGGTTGTCTGGGGTGGCGTGGCGATCTTCTTCTTCTACACCGGCGTTGAGGTCGCCGCGGGGCAGCTCGGTTTTACCCTGCTGGTGGAAGCCCGGGGGGTCAACCCGGTGACTGCTGGTTTCTGGGTAAGCGTCTTCTGGTTTTCTCTCACCGGTGGACGGTTCCTGCTGGGGCCCCTGGCTCACCGCCTGGGCGTCTCCGTAGTTCTTAATGGGGCGTTCGTACTGGCCGTCGTGGCGGCGGCGCTTCTGGCCATGGGAGTCTCGCCCCTTCTGGACGGGCTGGCCCTGGGGTTGCTGGGCTTCGCCCTGGCTCCGATCTTTCCCCTGATGGTCCTGGAGACCCCGCGACGGGTTGGTCCGACCCGGGCAAACGACGTGATCGGCTACCAGATGGGGGCCACCACCCTGGGGGTGATGGTGCTGGCCGGGGGTGGAGGGCTGCTGGCCGGGGCGGTGGGGGTGGCTGTTATCGGACCGTACATTCTGGTTTTGACGCTGTTGTGCGCCGGCTTGTACGCTGCGTTGGTGTAGCCGTCCCGATGGTGAGCGTGCTAAAACGAGACGGTGATGACTGACGATATCAAACAGATCCTCCTGGCCCGGGTCTACGATGTGGCGATCGAGTCACCTCTGACTGCGGCGGCCAAACTCTCTGCTGCCAGCGGCGCGGCAGTCTACCTGAAGCGGGAGGATCTGCAACCCATTCATTCCTTCAAGCTGCGCGGCGCCTACAACTGCCTGGTACACATGGCCCCGGATGCACGCCGCAAGGGGGTTATCGCTGCCAGCGCCGGTAACCACGCCCAGGGGGTGGCCCTGGCGGCGAACCGCCTCGGGGTTACCGCGACGATCGTTATGCCAAGGACCACCCCGTCCATCAAGGTGGAGGCGGTGCGCAGCCACGGCGCATCGGTCGTTCTGACTGGAGACAGTTTCAGCGATGCCTACGCTCACGCCCTGACGTTACAGAAGGAAACCGGGGCCACCTTCATGCACCCCTTCGACGACCCGCTGGTGATCGCCGGGCAGGGGACGATCGGCCGGGAGATCCTGGAGCA
>SKHA01000237.1 GCA_007117185.1 Spirochaeta sp.
AGATCCATCGCGACCTTCCTGCTCGTGAGTTTCAGCGTCCCGATGGCATTGTGGAGGCTACCGTCGCCGCACGTACCGGTCTGTTGCCCCCGGCGGGGTTTTCCGGGCCAACCGTCAGGGAGATTTTTGTGGCGGGAACACAACCCACCAGATTCGACCAGCTGGAGCGCTTCGAGCGTGATCAGGCACCGGTGCTGGTGACCCGGCTCAGGGACAACCTGGGTTCGTCAGCGTTTTCTCTGGATGGTCCGGCAACGTCGGTTCGCAGCGATATGGACTTGAGCCTGACCCTTAATCTGCCAACGGGTCTGCAGAGCTCAGCGACTGCCGGCAGGTCCGGTGATGATCGTTTTGATGACGACGATGACGAAAATGGGGACGATGACTCCGGGTACAACCCGCTGTTGGACTGAGAAGGGGCGATGAACGAAATACGGACGGTGGAACTGCAGTCGATTCGATTACGCAACCGTATCCGCAAAGACATGGGGGACATCCAGCAGCTGAAAGACAGCCTGAAGGATCACGGTCTTCTCAATCCGGTGGTTATCACCGCAGATCTCTATCTGATTGCCGGGCAGCGTCGACTGGAGGCGGCTCGCCAGCTGGGCTGGCAGTCCATTCAATGCCGCGTTATCGACCTTGACAATGAAGAGGCTCTCCTGGAGATCGAAATAGCTGAGAACGCCGCCCGGAAGGACTTCAGCAGTGACGAGATGGCAGATGCTCTGGTTCGTCTGGACCATCTGCGCAACCCTAACTGGTTCAAGAAGTTCTGGCGACGAATAGCACGGTTTTTCAAACGACTGCGTGATCGTTTTCGTCGCCGTCAGAAACCTCACTCAAACTGATCAAGATTCAGAATCCGGAAGCCGCCGTCCGGGCGCCGCACCAGCACACGGCCCTGCCGGACAACGATGTCCGTTGCCGGGTGCACCGGGTCGAATGACCGTCGGGTCATAACCAGTTGCGGGTCGAACTCGGCCACGTAACTGCTCCCCCCATCCTGAATCACTGCAAGAACTGTTCCGCCCTGCACCCGCACTCCTGATCCGGCGGTCAGGGGTCGGTCACTTTCCTGCAGGATCTCAAAACTTGACCGTTCCAGCAGCAGCATGCGTCGGCTTCCGCGATGCACCACCAGCAGCCCCCCCTGAAAATCAAGAACGATCCGGTCTGCCAGGGGAATGGACTGGGTTCCCACCCGCTCAAGGGTGGCAAGATCAACCAGGACAAGTTCATATCCCGCGCCGCCACCTTCGGTAATCAGGAAGGGTACCAGTTCGCGGACCGGCCGTTCTTCCTGCAGAGCCAGCTGGTCTTCCGCTGCTTCCTGGTAGAGCTCTTCCACCTGCCGGGTCAGTTCTTCAAGCTCCTCTTCTTCCCGCTGCAACTCCTGCTCACGCTGGTCAAGCTCTTCCTGCTGCTCCTGAAGCTGTTCCCGTTCCTGTTCTGCCGGGGTGGGAGCGGGCGTTGGCGGGGCCGGTGCGTCCGGTTGGGGTTCTGGTTGTGGGTCCGGCTGGGGATCCGGTTGGGGTTGTGGTTGTGGCTGAGGGTCCGGTTGCGGTTGTGGCGGGTCCGGTTGCGGCGGTGCCGGATCAGTCTCAACGGGGGCCGGTTGCGCTTCCGCTTCCTGCTGGATCTGCTCTTCTACCTGCTGGATGCGTTCCGCCACGGCGGCGCGTTCTTCTTCCAGCTCTTCCCGTTGGCGCACAAGAATCTCCGTACGTTCTTCGATTACCCGCTCGATAAACGCGATAATCGCTTTCCGGTCTTCCAGCCCGAGGTCGGTACGAGAGCGCAACTCCGCGATCACCGCCGGACTGACCAGCTGCCGGGGATCAACAGCGTCGATTGCCCCGGGGGCGCGACGATCTCTGACGGGGATTACCAGCTGGGTTGCTCCGGCCCACTCGCGGTATGTGGTTGCCAGCCCCACCCGACGGGGATCCAGAACCGCCGATACCGCGCTGCGATACTGTTCCTCAAAAAAGGAGATGCTGCCGCGATACACCGCGTTGTAAATCGTAATAAACCGCGAGAGGAGGTCTGCGTCATCACGCTGGTATCCCCAGGCTTCCTCAAGGTACCCGGCGATAATCCGTCTGAGGTTGCGAATATGGTCAACCCGGGACTCTGGAGCCAGCTCCAGAAGGTCAGCAGCCAACCGCGGGTCATCGGGGTCACCAATAACCCGGCGGGCCAGATACCTCCCGAAGTACGTCGATGGAGTACGCGGATCCACCCGACTGCCCATGTAACGGCCGATACCTCGGATCGCCTCGGCGCTGTCGATCTGGTCGACCGGCCCCTGATAGCTCTCAAAGTCGATATCAGCTTCGCTGGCCCGTTGCAGTTCCGATCGGTCAATTTCCAGCGAACTGACGAAGGGAATTGTTATAAGGATCATCAAGACCCAGAAAAATCCGGTTCCGCGTGTTGTCATAACGGTTTTATTATAACCAATGGTTTCCTTCCTGCACAGGAGGGGAGTATACTGCGGCGATGTTCGGCTTTCTCATCAAGAAATCATTCTTTGACCTGTGGGATCACTTTCTCCCAGCGATCCTGGTGAATCTCGGATTTATCGCAATCCTGGCGCTTCCCATCCTCCTGCCGGCAGCGGTCATCGCGGTGAGCCCGGTGTTGGGACTGGTGGTCTTTGTGCTCGGGGCGCTGTGCGTTTTCGTCTACCTAGGGGGGGCCAGTACGTTTGCCCGCAGGGTAACCGATTACGTGGAGCCTGAATGGCGGGAGTTCTTCGCCTCCATCAAGGACCAGTGGTTCCATTCGACCCTCTTCGGTGTCCTGGTACTGGCCCACCTGGGGCTGATCTCAATTGCCCTGCCAGTCTATACCGGCATGGGGTCGATGATCGGTCTTTTTGCGCTGGCGGTGCTGTTCTGGATTTCCATGATCTGGTGGCTCACCTGTCTGTACATCTTTCCGGTGCGCTCCCGTCTGAGCGACAAACCCGGGCAGGTTCTCAGAAAATCGCTGCTGTTACTCCTGGACAACACGTTTTTCAGTATAGCTGTCGCGGTTGGCGCAATCCGTATTATGGTGCTGTCCATCTTTACGGCGTTTCTGATCCCGGGGATCTCCGGGGTGATGATCTGGCTCCAGACGGCGGTAAAGCTTCGACTGTACAAGTACGACTACCGGGAAGAGACGAATGAGAAAGGTCCCATTCCGTGGGATACCCTGCTCTACCAGGATCGGGAACGTGTGGGCAAGAGAACGTTGCGGGGCATGATCTTTCCCTGGAAAGAGTAGCGCCGTTACTCCGTTACCGCCGGTTCTTCCTTGAGGCGCATCGCCAGATAGAGAAATGGGGTATCCAGAACGGCAACGATTGCTTTCAGCAGGTAGGTGGTCACCACGATCTGCAGCAGCACCCCCGCCGGGAATACCCCGATAAAGGCAATTGAGGTAAAGACCACGCTGTCAATCAGCTGGCTGACCACGGTGCTCAGGTTGTTGCGGAGCCACAGCGGACCGGGGAAGCGTTCCTTCCAGAACTGATACGCCCAGACATCGTGGCGTTGGGCGAGCAGGTACGCCGCAAGGCTTGCCAGGACGATCCGGGGCATCATTCCGAAAACCTGCACCAGAGAGGCGTGCATCTGGTCCGAAGGCGCCGGTTCAAAGAGCAGTGCCAGCTGCATCAGCGCTGTCACCGCCAGAACCGCAAAAAATCCCACCCATACCCCCCGGCGCGCCTCGCCGGGACCGTGCCGCTCTGACAGGATATCCGTTGCCAGAAACGACCCGGCGTAGACGATATTTCCCAGCGTTGCGGTCATCCCGAACAGGACAATTGTCTTGGTCACCTGAATGTTGGCGGTCACACCCGCAAGGGCGATCCACACAAAAAGGCCCGCCCTGCCCCACAGGCGGTAGGCCAGCAGGATGAGGCCAAAGTTGAGCAGCAGCATCGCCACCCACAGAAGTTCATTCGCAACTGTCATTTCATGACTCCTTGAATACGACCGGCCGGCGATTATCCACCAGCCGTCCCAGCAGGAAATCCCGGTCAAGATGCAACTCCCGCACCAGGGATTGTAGTTGTGCTTCGCTGAGCAGGTTTTGTTCAGCAAACAGATAGACCAGCGCCCGCTCTGCCAGACACGGCACGTTCAGCGCGTTCCGTCCCAGGTGATCCTGCTCGCCTGTTCCGGGAAACTCGTCGCGGAGGCTGATGGCCAGTCTGGAACGGTGGGGTTCCCGGGAAAGACAGCGCAACTCTTCCTGCAGCACCCCGAGATCTCCCCTGGCCGCCTCTTCGCCCAGGGGTTTGAGAACCAGGTAGGTGTAGTCCTTGCCGGGTAACAGATGGTGGGTCCGGCAGCGGGTAGCGTAGTTCGGTTCTTTCCCGTCGTCGTGGCGCGTGTCGCCCCCAACGATGATCAAAGGATCAAAAAACAGCGCCGGACACTCCTCACCATCAACGAGATAGTACCGGTAGGTGAAGTTTGAATCGGCAAGGCATGTGGAGTGTTCGCAATACGCGGTCAGGGGAAAAACATCGTTGGTGACCTCCAGCAGGAGGCTGGCAGTGGTGTTGAAGATGATGTTTCTGAAGTTCAGAATCAGGGTCGGAATGACGAAAACCAGCCCCCGAGACGCCGCGAGATGACGTATGACGTAGGCAATCCGCTCGTCGTAGAAGGATGCTTCATCGATGATCCATGTACCAACCTCGGGATGATCATGCACCAGCTGTTCCAGTTCAAATGACGAATCGATACCGGCGATATTCTCGCCCAGGCGCTCGTAGCCGCCGCGATACGCCAACGCGTCGGCAGGATACTGGGTAAACCGGCGGGTATCCAACCGGGAGCGTACAAAGAACACGCGCCGCAGGTCAGCGCCATCGCCGGTGCCGGTCATCCCCACCACCGAGGCATCTTTGGCCAGGGCCACCTGGGAGTCCCGCCAGATCTGGGCAGCGAACCCCGTCTTGCCCGAACCCATAGGTCCCACAACGAGGATCACCCGTCCCGACCGGGTGAAATCAAAGTGATTCAGAGGATGATGTACGTGGACCTCCGGCAGCCCCAACGTCTCGAAGAAGCTTTTATACTGCTGATCCATCGTTTCGACTGTCCACCACGGGGTTTTCCAGAATCCCGATCTGCTGAATCTCCACCTCTACGGTGTCACCGTGGGCAATGGGCCCTACCCCGGCGGGGGTACCGGTCAGGATGATGTCCCCGGGAAAGAGGGTGAAGTTACGGGAGATCCACGCGATCATCTCCGGGATGGCAAAGATCATCTGCCCGGTGAAGCCGGTTTGTACCATCTTTCCGTTCAAGCGGGTGGTGATCTGCAGGTTCTGAGGGTCCTTCAGTTCATCCCGCAGGACGATCCGGGGCCCCAGAGGGAGAAAGGTGTCGAAGGACTTGCCTCGAAACCAGCCGGTGCGATCACCGTTCTGGACGTTCCGCTGGCTGACGTCGTTGGCGCATGTATACCCCAGAACATAGTCAAGTGCCCGGGCCTGCGGAATGGCGAAGCCCTGACGCCCGATGATCACCGCCAGCTCGCCCTCGTAGTCGGTGCGCTCGTCCGGGAACTGGTAGTCCCCCAGAATGGCGGGAAGACGGATCGCCGCACCCGAGGGGATCAGCGCAGAGGGACTCTTGGGGAAGATCACCGGCTCAGTCGGTTCCACCGGATCGAATCCGCGAACGTTCACGGAAACACTTTCCTGGATGTGATCGCGATAGTTCAGCCCCAGCGCGATAATCTTTGACGGAGCGATAGTGTATGGTCCCTGCGACGAGGGCAATTCGAAAGGTCGTTCCATGAACGGGATTGTACGGACCTCAGCGAGGAAACTCAATGGGAACGGGAATCACCGGAGCTTTCGGTGTGGTCCGAAACAGATAGACGTCCAGGATGGCCTGAACCCTGGCAAGGTATTCCCGCAGCCGTATGTGAAGGTTCAAGGTGCCGGAAGCGTCACCGGCGGCAAAGCCCCACACGTCCAACCCTGATGCTTTGGCGATAAAGACAGCCCGTTCCAGGTGAAACCGCTGGGAGACGATGATGAAGGTGTCCTGGCCGAAAACATCCCGCATGCGTACAACCGAATCCAGGGTCCGGAAGCCGGCACCATCTCGAATGATCCACTCAGAAGGGATGTCCCGTTCCAGCAAAGCGAGGTACATCATCTCCGGTTCATCGTAGGACGGGCCGGTTCGCCCACCACTGAGAATCAGTATGGGGAACCTTCCGGTGTGGTAAAGCTGCGCCGCTGCGTTCATTCGGTTCTCAAAAAATGCGTTTGTTCGCCCGCTCCTGGTAAAGCGGCTGGTCCCCAGGACCATCACCGGGATTCCCCCGGGAAGGACCTCCGGATCATCCACGATTACCCCCTGGGCGCTCTGTCGCACCACCGCGTGAGAAAAAAAGACAACCAGCAGAACGAGAAGAACCGAGTATTTGAGGATATACCGCGCAATGCGCAAACGTTTCATAACCCGGCGCCGGCGAGACGTTGACGATGTACGGACACCGGGCGTTTCTTTTCCGGAAGCGATTAATGGTCCCGCATGTTGATGATCGCCTCAACAGCGCGCCGCCGAACAGTACGGATATAGGGTGCAGAGGCAGCTTCCAGCAGAGCGTTGATGACAACCGGGTCAGAGAGCCCCCCGTTGGCCTGAGACAGCCGTTCCAGGGAGATCACGATTGAGAATGCGAGGTTGCTGTCCGGTGTTGATTTGGCGTTCTCGCGCAACAGTGTCTGTACAAGCCAGTCAGATACTTCGTTGTTCTCGTTGAGACCGATTGTCCCCAGGGCGTAGGCCGCCTCGGCCAGAACTACCGGTTCCGGGTCGTCCCGGAGAATGCGAATAAGGGTGTTCTTGGCCTGCTCACCACCGACCTGACCCAGAAGCTCCGTTGCTTCACGCCGGATGAGGGGGAAATTGTTCACCACCGCACCACCGGTGCGTATCTGCCGGGCCACCCCTTCTGAAGAGAGTGCTTCAAGAATGACATAAAGACCCTCGTTGGTAGCGCCGCTCTCGATCATTGACCGAATGTTGCGCAGGGCCAGCTGTTTCATCTCCAGGTCTGTGCTCAGCGCCTGACTGCGCATGATCTGCAGTTCGATATCCTGACTCAGAAAGAGATCCTCAATTGTCCGTGCGTCGGACTGTTCCTGGGAGACAGCAATACCGGCTCCGATCGAAAGGGCCAACAGGGCCAGGAAAACACGCTTCATCGTTTGTCACCTCTCATTCGTTCAGACTATATCCTAGAACGTATCGATCTTCCAGCTCCCGTTGTCTCTTCTGAGAAGATACAGGAGGTATCGCTGTTCATTGATAACCATTATCGCCTCTACCGTGTCCTCACTGACAAAAACCAGGTCATCCAGACGCGCATTGGCCCGACTGGGAACGACAACGTAGCGGAAATAGTCCTCAAGGCTTTCAAGGACGATCCGATTGCGAACCAGTACCGCACTCTGGGAACTCTGAGCCAGAACTTCGGGGCTGGAGTACACCTGGGCGTATTCCGGAGTGAGGTACCGCCGCCACGCCGCGAAGTCACGGCGGGCGATGATCTGGTTGAGTTCGGCGATCGTTCCTTCGACCTCATCAAAGGTCTGTTGATAGACTTCTTCGGTGATCTCGGCAGGAGGCGCCGGTTCGGGCTCCGGTTCCGGCTCCGGCTCAGGTTCAGGCTCGGGCTCAGGCTCAGGTTCAGGTTCCGGCTCGGGCTCAGGTTCAGGTTCAGGTTCAGGTTCAGGCTCCGGTTCCGGCTCAGGATCCGGCTCCACGTCCGGTGGCGCAGGTAGCTCTTCAGTCACCTC
>SKHA01000310.1 GCA_007117185.1 Spirochaeta sp.
CGGCACCCAGGAGGTGGTACTCCGTGTCGCTTCCTCTACCCAGGGACCCACAATAATCGCGAACTTCGACAACCTGATGCGTGAGTTCGAACGACAGAACCCGGGGGTCCGGGTGGAGTGGGACCGTTCCACCGGAACGGACTACGAGTTCACCGGGTTGCCGTCGCTGCTGGAGAGCAACACACCGCCGGACATCTTTTTCGAATGGGGCGGGAACCGCATCGTTACCGGAGTTGAAGACGGCTATATCATGGACATCACCGATCTGGCCGAAGAGCTGCGACCGATCATCAATGACTCCGCCTGGGGTGGCAGCGAGATCGATGGACGCACCTACATGATCCCGGACAATCAGGACATCACCATCATGATGTGGTACAACCGGGAGATCTTCCAGCGCTACAACCTGCAGCCGCCTACAACCTGGGCGCAGCTGATGTCGATCTCCGAGACGCTGCGCAGCAACGGCATCACCCCGATTGTGATGGGCAACGCCGATGCCTGGGTCGCCGGCAACTTCGGCGGCGTCTTCCTGGCGCGCTGGGGTGGTGACGACTACTATCACCAGGTACTCAGTATGGAACCAGGGACACGGCTCAATAACAACCGGTTTGTACGGGCGCTGCAGTTCATGCAGGAGATGGGACAACAGGGAGTGGTCAACTCAGACCTGAATACCCTGGGGTACCGGGAAAGCTTCACCGTCCTACTGGATGGCTCAGCGGCGATGATGCCCATGGGCACGTGGTTCCGCGATCAGATCCTGGAGTTCACCGAAGACCCGGAGAACTTTCCCTTTGACTACTTCAACCTGCCTCCCTTCGACGGCGGACAGGGACACCCCCGTTCAATCATGGGTCTGAATACCGGGTACGTGGTCAACGCCGATACCCGCAACAAGGAGCTTGCCTACGACTTCCTGCGCCTTCTGGTGAGCCGGCAGTTCCAGGACGGCTTTGTCGCTGCGGGACGGATCTCCACCAACACCGCGGCGATGCAGGCAAGCAGTGATCCCTATGTCCGTGCAGTAGCAGAGACGCTGAACAGCACCCCCGTTCTCATCGCTCCGCCGGATACGGGATACAACCTGGAGATGGCGCGGGCACTGTACGAAGCAATCGCCAAAGCGTTCGAGGGAATGGATCCCCGGACCGCACTGGACGAAGCGGAACAGAAGGTGCAGTTTCTCCGCTGATGAAACAACACGGCGGATACACAGCATGGCTGTACGCATTACCGGCCATGCTGCTCTTCACGATGATCATCACCGTACCCACGGTGATGACCTTTACCTTCAGCCTGGTGGAGTGGCGGCGTTTCCAGCCGCTCTCCCTGGGCACCATTCAGCATTACCTGCGCCTGCCCCAGGACTTGACGTTACGGCGGGCGTTCAACAACACCTTCGTGTACATTGTCTGGACGCTGGTGTTTGAGGTGGGGGTCGGTCTGGCCCTGGCCGGTATCGCCGTTCAGCTGAAGCGCTCCACCCTCTTCCGGAGCCTCGCTTTTGCCCCGGTGGTACTGCCGTCGATTGTGACAGGACTTCTCTGGCAGCAGGCGTTTGCCTTCGAGTCGGGGCTGTTGAACCGCCTTTTGCGAGTTGTTGGGCTGGAGCCCCTGCGGTGGCTCGGTCCGCCCTTGACTGTCTTCTCTGTTTCGGTCGTTTCGGGGTGGGTCTGGGCAGGTTTTTTTATGACGATCTTCTATGCCGGGCTGGTTCGCATTCCCCGGTCATTCCTTGAGTCAGCGGTACTTGACGGTGCATCACCGCTGCACATCTTCTTCCGAATCCAGATTCCTCTGATACGAAACCTGCTGGTCCTGGGGCTGCTGATCGTCACTACCGGCGGTTTCAAGGGTTTCGATCTCTGGCAGGTGATGCTGCGCCGGGACCCCCTGGAGTCCGGGGTAGTCCTGCCGACGTACCTGGTCCGAACGTTCTTCGAGAATCGCAACATCGGCTACGGGTCGGCGATATCTGTCCTCCTCACCGTTGTAGTGATTGGAATTATGGGGATCGTAGCGGTCATCCGTCGCGTCTACGTCGGCGATATCGAGGAGTACTGAGATGCGACACAACTCTGCCCGGGGGCAATGGTTACGCCGTCTGCTTGTCTCAGCGGTACTGATCGTATACGTGATCCCGATTCTCTGGATGTACGTTTCGGCGATGCGGACCGATCCGGATTTCCTGGCCCGACCGATTGGAATCCCCGCATCACTGAACCCAGGCAACTTCGTCCGGGCCTACCAGATGGCGGACATGACCCGGCATTTCGGTATTTCCATCCTGGTCACCGCCACCACCACCACGATTGTGGTACTTTTCTCCTCCCTCGCGGCGTTCAGCTTCTCCCGCTTGCGGTATCGCGGCCGGAATATTCTGTTCAGCATCTTCTTCGTCGGCCTGATCCTGCCAATCCAGAGCTTCATCGTGGGGTTGTTTGTACTCTTTCGTTCCATCGGCCTGCTCAATACGGTGATGGCGATGATTCTGCCCGGTGCAGGAATGGGGCTGTCCATCGCTATCGTGATCATGAAGTACTACTTCGACGCCCTGCCAACAACCCTCGAGGAGAGCGCCTACATCGACGGAGCCGGCACGTTTCTGGTGTACCGCGCCATCGTCATGCCCATCTCCGCGGCGATCGTGATTACGGTAAGTATCTTCACCACCATCAACTCCTGGAACGAATTTCTCATTCCCTTTGTGATGGTTCAGAACCAGCGAATTCGCCCCCTCACAACCAGTCTCTTTGTGTTTGCCACGCGCTTCTCCGCGCAGTACACCCTGCTTTTCGCGGCCCTCTGCATCGTTGTGACCCCGATGTTCATTATCTACTTCGTCTTTCAGAAACAGGTGCAGAGCGGAATAACCGCCGGTGCCTTGAAGGAGTGATCCCGATGAGAATTGTCACCACCGGAGCCGGAACGATTCTGGAGACAGCCCGAACCATCCTCTGCGTCCAGCCTCACCCGGACGACACCGACATCGCCCTGGGGGCGACAATGGCAATGCTCGCCGCAGGAGGAGCCGCCATCACCTACCTCTCCGTCACCGACGACGCCGCAGGTCTCCGTGGCAGCGACGCCCTCCTGCCCTACGAACAGCGGGTTGAACTACGCCGGGCGGAGCAGCAACGAGCGGCCGGGATCCTCGGAGTGAAGACGGTGCTGGAGCTGGGTTTTCCCGACGCCGGAAACTGGTCGGAATACGAGGCGCGGGAGCGCATCGTCGATGTGATCCGGGCGGTACGCCCTGAGGTGGTGCTGACAGTGGATCCCTGGCTACGCTGGGAAGCTCACGGAGATCACCGAAAGACCGGGTTCGCCGCCGCCGAAGCGGTTCTCCTGCACCAGTTCCCCTGTGCCGGAAGCACAGCGGTGGACCCGGAGTTCGCCGTAAAGATGATCGGTTTCTACTTCACCGACCAGCCCGATACGTGGATCGACGCCGGCGCGTTTCGGGACCGCAAGCTTGGCGCCTGGGAAGCTCATCAGTCACAGTTCACTCCGGAGGAGCTTGCGTCCCTGGACGACCAGGACCGCCGGCAGGGCGCCGTCTACGGGGCGGTTCTTTCCTCACCCTGGGCGGAAGCTCTGCGATGCATGGACCCTGATTCGCTGCACATCAGGCCGACGTGGCAGCATACACCACAACAGACAGACAGGAGTACGAAGCGATGAAACTGAGCATACACGGCGGGAAGCCCGTTCGCGACGCAAAGAACAGACCATGGCCACAGTGGCCGGTCTCAACGGCAGAGGATGAAGAGCGACTCCTTCAGGTGCTGCGCAGCGGAGTATGGTCCTACAACGGACCGATGGAGACGGAGTTTCTCAGCAAATGGGCCCAGTTCGTGGGAACCGATTACGCTGTAGCGGCAGCCAACGGGACGGTTACGATGCAGCTGGCTCTGGAAGCGCTGGATATCGGCTGGGGGGACGAGGTGATCATGCCGGGCCTGACCTGGCAGGCGACGGCGGCGGTAGCGCTGGATGTCAACGCGGTGCCCGTTCTGGTGGACGTGGACCCCCGCACGTGGTGTATCGATCCTGCGGCAGTTGAGGCGGCGATAACCCCCAGAACCCGGGCAATCATGCCGGTACACCTCTACGGTGCGATGGCGGACATGGACGCGATCACGGCGATCGCCGAGAAGCACCACCTGGCGGTGATCGAGGATTGTGCGCATCAGCACGGAAGCGAGTGGCGGGGGCGGAAGGCGGGGTCGCTCGGCACCATCGGCAGTTTTTCCCTGCAGCTTTCCAAGGTGCTCACCGCCGGTGAGGGGGGACTGCTCACTACCAGCGACCGGGACCTGTGGATTCGCCTGGACGCGCTGCGGAACTGCGGCCGCCGACCTGAGGGGGCGATGCCGGAAGCGGACAAGGGCGGAGGCCGGTACAGCATGGACGGGGATCTCATCCAGTCCGGAAATTACCGGATGACAGAGTTTCAGGCGGCGATCCTGATCGGAGCGCTGGAACGTCTGCCCGAACAGACCGAACGGCGCGCCCGCTCCGGCAAAATCCTCGATGACGGGCTTCAGGAAATCCCTGGAGTGGAACCGATCTTTCGGGACGAGCGCCAGACCAGTCACGCCTACTTCAACTACGCGTTTCGTTACCATCCCGACGAGTTTGCCGGGGGCGGAGTCCCTGCCCACGTCTTTCATGAGGCGTTGACAGCAGAGCTGGGCATTCCCTTCGAGTCCTGCTACGAACCCCTGAACAACTGCTCACTCTACCGGCCGCTCACCAAGAAGCGTTATCGCATCTCTGACGACCACTGGGCGGCGATTGACCCCAGTCGCTTCTCGCTGCCGGTGTGCGAGAAGACGTTTCTCGACGAGAGTGTCACCACCCATCACAAACTGCTCCTGGGAGACGACGGAGAGATGACGCAGGTACTGGAGGCGATCCGGAAGATCGAACGCCAGGCGGACTCCCTCAGATGAACGTCGCGCTGGTTGGGTCGGGGTACATCGCCCGTTTTCACGCCCGTGCTGTTCGCGCCGCCGGCGACCGGATCGTTCGGGTGGTGAGCCGCACCACCGCGTCTGCGCAGAGACTCGCCGAGGAGTTGCAGCCCCACCACGGCGAGGTCGCCGCCGGGGATCACCTGCAGGAGATCCTTCGGGACCACGGGGTGGATGCTGTTGTCCTGGCACAGCCCAACAGCTTTCACGAACCCCATGGCACGGCGTGTCTTTCCGCTGGAAAGCACGTCCTTGTTGATAAACCCCTCGCACCCACCCTCAAACAGGCGATGGGTCTGGTACATACCGCGGACGCCGCCAGGCGCGTGCTGATGACTGGACACATGTGGCGCTGGGACCCGGAAACGCAGTGGCTGCAACAGCAGATCAGTTCGGGGCGCATCGGCGAGGTGGTGCGAACCGAGGGGTACGGGATCCACGAGAAGTGGGGTCCCAGCGGCTGGTTCGTTGACCCTGCTCTTGCCGGAGGCGGCGCGCTGGTGGACATGGGTGTTCACGCTATCGACACCGCGCGCTATCTCTTGGGCGACCCCCTTCCTTCCAGGGTGTACGCGCGCATCAGCACCAGGTTCGGGTCGTACGCTGTGGACGATGACGCTCACCTGGTGGTGGAATGGAACAACGGCAGCTACTCGGTAATTCAGTCGGGGTGGTGGCAACCGAAGATGCCCGGTCCGGAAGCGGCGACGCGGCTCTGGGGAACGGGAGGATACGGTTCGCTCTTCCCGACAACGGTAGAGCACGGCGAGGACCGGACAGACCCACAGGGACTTCCAACCAAGTCGGACCACTGCGATCAGCTGATCTACGACAACCAGTACCGCGAGTTTGCCCGGCGTTGCAGCACCAGTTCGCCGACACCATCCGGCGCCCACGAGCCAGGTCTGGTCGCGGTGGCGATCGTGGAGGCGGCCTACAACGCGTCCCGGACGGGGCGTGTCGTTTCGGTACCGCTGGCCGGATAGTTGCCTCCCCGGGCCGGATCTCCGTATCGTAGGAATATGAGTGAAAAGTACGCAATCGTTACCGGGGCCTCCCGGGGTCTCGGGGCTGCCTTGGTGCAGTCCCTCCTGGACGACCATACCCGGGTGATCGCAGTTTCCCGGGGAACAAACCAGGCGTTGGTGGCCCGTGCAGCCCAAAAGAAGCAGCACCTCACCTGGATCCAGGGGGACCTGAGCGATATCGCGGGGGTGGACCGGCTGTGGGGGCAGATCCGCTCCGGCGTTGACGTCGACGCGGCCACGGAGATCCTCCTTATCAGTAACGCCGTTACCCTCCAGCCGGTGGGCCTTACCGGCACAACCTCGGCAGACAGCCAGTCCGACGGAGAGCTTCGTTCGACAATCGACCTCAACGTGACCGCGCCGATCGCCCTTACCCGGCGGTTTGTGGCCCACTTCGGCCCGCTGAGGGCGCTTCCGGGGTGCACCCGGCGCACCATCATTCACATCTCCTCGGGAGCCTCCAGTCGGGTCATGCCGGGGCTTGCCACCTACTCCGCCACCAAGGCGGCAATCAACATGTACGTGCGTGCAGCCGCGGAAGAATGCGACATTCTCCTCCAGCGCGGCACCATTGAGCCGATCCGCATTCTGGCGATCTCTCCGGGGGTGGTGGATACGGAGATGCAGCAGACCCTCAGATCAACCGACGCGACGCTGCTCCCGGGACAGCCCGACTACGTTCAATGGCAAACCGAGGGTCGCCTGAAAACACCGGAGGAGGTTGCCCCGCGAATCCTGGAGCTGGTCTACCAGGAGCTGCCCGAGTCGGGAGAGTATCGCCACTACGATCAGTTGTAAGCCCCTGCCTCGGGACGAGGCTCTACCCCAGCATGTACTTCAGGTCTGACAGGTAGGTGGGGTACGCCCAGGGGAACTCCCGGAACTCCCGGGCTGTGGTCCCCGCTTTTGCCGCCAGAGCGAGGAGGTTGATCATCTCCCCCGCCTGGGGGGCCAGCAGGTGCGCCCCGAGGATCGTGTCGGTGTTCTCATCGATAATCACGGTGTAGCGCATGTGCTTCTCGTTGAGTCGCCGGTACGAGGGCCAGCCGGCGCCGCTACCGCTGTTGATCCGCACGCCCCCCCGCTGGCGAGCCTCTTCTACTGAGAGCCCGAACTGGGCCAGCTGGGGCCAGGTGAACACCACCGTGGGGAGCACCGGCATCTCAAGCTCCCGGGTGGTGCCCCCCTGCAGGTCGGCGATGATGTTCCGCGCCGCCACCTGTGCTTCTTTGTCGCTCACCGGAGAGAGCTGGATTCCGGCAACGCAGTCGCCCACCGCGAGGATGGTGGGGACGGCGGTGCGCATTTCCCTGTCCGTCTCGATGCCCCGGGGTGAGCTCTCCAGCCCTGCCCGCTCCAGGTCCAGGGTGTCCGTATTGGCAACCCGACCTATCGCCGCCACCACCAGGTCCGTGTTGATCCGGCTGCCGTCCTCCAGGTGGACGGTGAAGCCGTTGCCGCTACCGGCCTCGGCGGTGATCTTCTCCGGCGTTACCCCGGTGCGGATATCCATCCCCCTGACGAGGCAGCTTCGCTGGAGTTGGTCCACCAGATCCGAATCGAAGCGATCCAGGATCCGATCACCCCGCTGCAGCACCGTGACCTGCGCAGCGGCGGCCGCGGCGACGGTAGCGAACTCCATGGAAATGTAGCCGCCCCCGACAAACGTCACGTGGCGGGGCAGTTCAGGAAGGGAGAGGAAGTCGTCGCTGGAGACAGCCAGCTCACCGCCGGGAAGGGGCAGCTCCCGCGGGCGGGCGCCGGCGGCCAGGAGGAAGCGCTTC
>SKHA01000083.1 GCA_007117185.1 Spirochaeta sp.
CTCCGCCACCGCCGCCCCCTGAAGAGCCCGAGCCGGAACCGAGGGCTCCCCTGGAAGGGCCGACCTGGGTCCTGGAATCCCAGTACGGCACGTCACGGATCAACGCCCCCCCTGCAGGGACGATCACCGTTGCGTTCAACGAGGGTGAACTGGCCGCTTTCGGGGGGGTCAACCGCATCGCCGGGCCGTACCAGCACCCCCGCGCGGAGTCGCTCACCATCGGGCCGCTGGCGGTGACCCGGGCTGCCGGCCCCTTTCTGCGCTACGAAAACCAGTTCCTGGAAAACCTGGGGCTGGTCCGGGGGTACTACATCACCGGGGATATCCGCGAGGAGAGTCGGCTGACCCTCTTCGGCGGCGTGGGTCGGGAAGAGATCATCCTGGCGGAGTTCGCTATTCTCAACGACCCCGCACCGTAGCGATGTAGACGATTTTGCCGCTGGACCGGGAGGACCCCTCTTCCAGCACGTCCAGGGAGTCCAGCAGGTACAGTCCCGCCCGCGTGAGGAGGTCTTCCACCTCATCGAATGTCCATGCCCGCTGCCGGTGGACCTCGTCCCCTTCGGGAAAGGAGAAGGTGGTGATCCCCATGGGCGGGGGCCCCGCCTGGTAGCTCAGGGTCTCCCGGAAGGCGACCCCGTCGATCAGCCGGGGCTGCACCGTTCCGTGGCGGTCCAGGTACATGGTGGGGTCGTTCAGATCCACCAGCAGCACCCCCCCGGCAGCAAGGCGCGCCGCTGCGGCGGTGAAGAACGTCAGCACCTCCTCTTCCTCGTGCAGATAGTTCAGCGCGTCGTAGACGCAGGTGAACAGGTCGAAGGGCCCGTGAAAGGGTGGCTGCTCCCGGAGGTCACCAACGCGCAGGGTTGCCTCGGGCACCCGCTCCCGGGCGCGCGCGAGCATCGGCTCGGAGATATCGTAGCCCCAGAGGCTCCGGGGCGGGCTGCCGCTGGCGGCCTCGCCATCCCCGCCAGCTTCGCCATCCCCGCCGAGAAAGCGCAGCAGCAGCCCCGTCCCGCAGGCGGCATCGCATATCCGGCGAAAAGGCCGCCGGTTCTCCCCCTCCATCTGCTCGATGAGCTCGGTGATGTACTGGCTGTACTCGTACCATCCGCCGTCGTAGAACCGCGCCAGGACCTGGTACGGCTCGATCTCCCTGCTCATTGCACCCGCAGGAACGCGGCGGCGGCGCGGTCAACATGCTCTTCCGTGTGCGCCGCCGAGAGCTGGACCCTGATGCGGGCACGGCCCCGGGGCACCACCGGAAAGGCGAAGCCGATCACGTAGATCCCCTCCCCCAGCAGCCGATCTGCCATCGCCAGGGCCCGGCGCTCGTCGTAGAGCATCACCGGCAGGATGGCGGTACTGCCGGGAAGAACGTCCAGCCCGCCGTCAACCAGGGCGGAGCGCAGCCGGGCTGCCAGCTCCACCGGGCGACGGCACCGCTCCGGCTCCGCCTCGATCAGATCTATCGCCCGCAGGGTCGCTCCGGCGATCGCCGGAGCCAGGGTGTTGGAAAAAAGATACGGCCGGGAGCGCTGCCGCAGCATCTCGATGATCTCTTTGCGGCCGCTGACACACCCTCCGGAGGCCCCCCCCAGGGCCTTACCGAAGGTGGTAGTGATGATGTCGATGCGGCCCTCGAGGCCGAAGTACTCCGCGGTGCCCCGCCCCCCCGGGCCGAGGTACCCCGTGGCGTGACAGTCGTCCACCATGATCAGCGCGTCGTGGGCCTCGGCCAGCTCGACGATCTGCGGCAACGGGGCGATATCACCGTCCATGGAGAAGACCCCGTCGGTGACGATGAGACGGTACCGCGTGCCCGCCTCCTTCGCCGCCTTGAGCTGCGTTTCCAGGTCTTCCATGTCGGCGTGGTTGTAGCGATAGCGCTTGGCCCGGCACAGCCGCACCCCGTCGATGATCGAGGCGTGGTTCAGCGCATCGGAGATGATCGCGTCCTCCTCACCCAGGAGGGGCTCGAAGACGCCTCCGTTGGCGTCGAACGCTGCAGCGTAGAGGATGGTGTCTTCGGTGCGCAGGAACGCGCTCATCCGCGCCTCAAGCCGGCGGTGCAGCGCGCTGGTACCGCAGATGAAGCGCACCGAGGCGTAACCGAACCCCCACTCTTCCATCGCCTGCGCCGCGGCGGCGCGAATCCGCGGGTCGTTACCCAGCCCCAGATAGTTGTTGGCGCAGAAGTTTATCACCTCCCGGGTGGTGCCGTCGGGCATCGCCACGGTGATCACTGTGTCCTGAGGCGACTGCAGCACCCGCTCACGCTTGAACAGCCCCTCCTGTTTGAGCTGCTCAAACGTGGCGGTCAGGTCATCTTTCATCGAGCCAAACATAGCGTGCCTCCTCCAGGCGCCGTGAGAGCGCGTCAAGCATATCCCGGGTCATCGTATCCAGATCGTAGCGGGGCTTCCACCCCCACTCCACCCGGGCAGCGTAATCCTCCAGGCTGTTGGGCCAGGAGTTGGCGATGGACTGGCGCACCGGGTCCACCTCGTACTCGATCTCGAAATCCGGGATGTACCGGCGGATATACCCCGCCTGTTCCTCCGGGCAGAAACTCATGGCGGTGACGTTGAAGGCGTTGCGGTGGCGCAGCAGCGCCGGGTCCGCGTCCATCACCTCGATCGCCGCCCGCACCGCGTCGGGCATGTACATCATGTCCAGGTAGGTGTCGCCCTTGAGAAAACAGCGGTACCGTCCCCGCAGGATAGCCTGGTAGTAGATGTCCACCGCGTAATCGGTGGTGCCCCCGCCGGGAGGAGTCCGGTTGGAGATGAGCCCGGGGTAGCGGACCCCCCGGGTATCCACGCCGTAGCGATGGTGGTAGTAGTCGCACAGGAGTTCGCCGGCAACCTTGGTCACCCCGTAAATCGAGGTGGGCCGCTGCAGCGTATCCTGGGGCGTCCAGTTCTTGGGAGTAGCCGGTCCGAACGCGCCGATGGAACTGGGGGTGAAGACCGCCAGCTCCATCTCCCGGGCAACCTCCAGAACCTGCACCAGCCCGTTCAGGTTGAGATCCCAGGCCAGGCGCGGGTCCTTCTCGGCGGTGGCAGAGAGGAGCGCCGCCAGGTGATACACCGTGTCGATGCGGTGCTCCCGGGCGATCTCTGCCAGCTGACCACCGTCGCGGATATCGAAACGATAAAACGGCCCCTCTTCCACCAGGGCGGTGTTTACGTCGTCGCGGATGTCGGTAAGCACTACCTTGTTGACGCCCAGAATCCTGCGCAGCTCCAGGGCGATCTCGCTTCCCAGTTGGCCAAGGGCGCCGGTTATCAGGACCCGTTTCATCACACCTCCCCCGTGCGCCCGCCCCGCTGTCTCGTTCATCTGTCTTGACAGACCCCGGGTGCGCAGATACACTATATCGAACTCTTGTTCAATATAGTATACCAAAGGTGAGGATAATGGAAGAGGTCAGACAGCCCCCGCTGATCGGCGGCAACATCAGGCGGCTGCGGAAAGAAGCCGGAATAACGATGGATGTCCTGGCGGAGCGCAGCGGTGTCTCCAAGGCGATGCTGTCGCAGATCGAATCTGAGAAGGTGAACCCCACTGTAGCCACCGTCTGGAAAATTGCCCAGGGCCTTGCGGTGGACATCAACGAGCTGCTGGCCGGTAGCACCGGTCCGGTGCGCAAGTTCCACGTCACCACCCGGGACGATATCACCGTCCTGGACAGCGATGAGGAGGGGCTGCACATCTCGGTACTCACCCCGATACAGCTGGTGGAGGACCTGGAGATGTACCTGCTTACCTTCAAGGCTGGCGGGGCGCTCCGCTCGGCCCCCCACTTTCCCCGGACCGAGGAGTTTCTCACTGTCATCTCCGGGGCGGTACGGGTACGCGCGGGCGAGCGCGACGCCGTTCTCACCGAAGGCGACTTTATCCGCTACCAGTGCGACGTTGACCACGACATCGAAAATACCTTCCAGGGGGAGTCACGAGTTCACATGGTGGTGCGTTTCCAGAAGCGCTCCATGGGTCATTGACAGCACCGCCACCTGAACGAGGTACGCGGAGGTGAAGGCGATCGCGGCGACCACCGTCCCGATGAGGGTGGGAACGCGGGGCAGCGCCACCACCAGCGCGGTGAGGACCAGAGCCCCGCTGACCACCGCCAGGGAGAGCGCCACAGTCTGGCGGCGCACTACCAGAAGCCCCCCGAAATAGGCCCGGGCGGTTACCAGCGCCGGCATCGCCACCAGGACAACGATCGCCGCCTGCGCCGGCCCGGCAAGCTCCGGCGTCAGCCCCGCCACCACCGAGAACCACCAGCGGGTGCCCCCGGTTAGCACCATCAAGAGGAGCACCGCCGTGAGAACCCCGATGAGACGTCGGGCAAACGTTGCCAGGGCCGGGCGGTTCTGCCGGTTCAGCCCCGCCTGGGCGACCACCGCCTCCTGATAGGACATGGCCAGTGAGGTGAAGAGAAAGAGAAAGCTCTGCACCACCGGCCACGCCGCCAGGGACTGCAGCGGCAGGACCGAACGGCCTATCCCGTAGGCCATCAGCGGGCGCGAAGCCAGCGAGACGATAGAGGTCAGGGAGAGGGGAATGTAGAACGCCGACATCGAGGCGAAGGAGTCCCGGGTATCGAGGGTGGCGGTACCGCTGGCGGCAGCGGTGAACCGGGACACCACCGCGGTGCGGCAGTACCACCACGCCGCCAGCGCCCCGGCGGTCACCCCGGCAAGCAGCCCTCCGGCAGCAACCAGGTGCCCCCCGGGAACCCGGGGCCATCCCCGGTGGTGGCCCACCAGCCCCAGGGCCATCGGGGCTACCGTAGCTGCCAGACGTATTACCATCGTTCGGCCCACCAGACCGGTATGGCCCATTCGGATCAGCGTTCCCTGCCAGAACCGGCGGTACCCGACCAGCGCCGAGAAGGGAATCAGCAGGAGAAAGACCTGGTGTGCCGCCGTCACCACCTGCGGTGGCGCTCCCAGCACTCTCCCCACCAGGGGATAGAAGATCACCGGCAGGCTGACCACCAGGTGGAGCACCGTCAGCCCCGCCGCCCACAGGTGCATGTACACAAGCCAGCGGCGATACGAGGCGGCGCCGCGAACCATGGCGGTGGCCGCGGCGAGCATCTGCAGAATAGGACTCTCGATGAGCAGCACCAGCGCCCAGGTTACCTCGAACGCCGCGAGGTGCCGCGTCGCTTCCGGCAGACGGGCCATCACCGCGTTGAGAATGGGCTGCTCGATCCCCATAATCAGCCACATCAGCGCCAGGGGCAGCCAGAAGAGAAAGAGCTGTCGCTGGGTTATCTCACTCGTCAAACCACAGACCGCGGGAGACCATGTAGTAGCGACCGGAGAAGTTCCAGAGGGTGAAGCCGCTCGCCCCGGCGTCCAGGCTGCCCCGGATCTGACGCTTCAGGTATTCGGTATACGTGGGCTCTTCAAATCGCAGCTCCCCGCCGATGAGGAAGGACTGGATGTACGGCCGGATCAGCACGGTGTCGCCGGTGATCCGGCGGCCCCGGGCGGTTCCCTCGCGGTAGAGGTACTCGGCCCATTCAAGGTACGGAAGATCTCCCATGAACTGCCGCGGAAAGTGGGAGGGATAGAGCATCGGCGAGACCACGTCCACGTACTGCGCCAGCGCGGCAATATCCTGCCCGAGGTAGCTCATGCGGTACCAGCCGTTGAAACCGAACACGTCCACGCTGATGGGAATCTCGATCTCACTGCGGGCACGACGCAGAAAGGTGGTCAGCGCTGCCACCCGGTTGTCCGCAAACTGGGGCGACTCCACCAGCGCCGGGCTGTCCTCGCGAAAACGGTAGCGGATATCTGCGGTGCGCCCCTCCGCGGGGGTTCTGATGTAGTCAAACTGGATCTCGTCCACCCCCAGCTCCTGCAGCTCCCGGGCAAGGGCGATGTTGTAGTCCCAGACAAACTCTGAAAAGGGGTCCACCCAGTACTCGATCTGTCTGGTCTCGGTTTCACCGTTCTCCGTCTCGAAATCCCGGAAGATACCCCAGGGAGCATCCCGACGGCTGTCCCACAGGGCGTAGCGGCTATTCTGGTAGCGATACAGGCTCTGGTCCTTGAAGACCACCAGCCGGGCGATCAGGTAGAGCCCCTCGTCGTGGACAGCTCGAATCACATCCGCCGCGTTGAACACGGGACGTACGGCGCCGACCTGACGATGCAGCGGCAACGCCGAATCGTAGACGATGCGGCCGTTATCGTCCTTGAAGTCGATCACCACTGCGGTGAACTGGTGCTCCCGGGCAAACGCCAGGTGCCGGGGCAGATTCTGGGGCAGCGCGTGCTGCGGCGCCAGGAAGAACGACACGTGGTCCGCGGCGCGCTCCATTCGCGCCCGACGGGCGTCATCCACGATGATTTGCGGCGCCGGGGTGGCCGGTACCGCAGCAGCCAGCGCCTGAATACCCCGCTGTTGCGGCAGGGTGACGGTACGACCGGTTACGCGATTGAGCGCCAGCACCCGCCGGTCCTGGGCCAGCTGTACCCAGATGATCTGGCGATCATCCCGGTCGTAGGCGGCCAGCTCCACGTCGTCGTAGAAACCGTTGCCCATGAAGATATCCCTGAGGGCTCCAGCGCGTCCCAACCCGGCCCAGGTGCCACCGCCGTCGGTACTCTCGAAGATCCCCTGAAACGTGGTGGCCACCAGGAGGTGCCGACTGTCCCAGGGGGCGACGGCGGCGCTGGTAAGGTAGGTATTGGGGCCGGTTATCTCGCGGAGGTTGTCGATCTCCGCCAGCGACTCCGAGCCGACACGGCGAACCAGCAGAGCGCTCTCACCCAGCTGCAGGTGTTCTACCGGAGCTGATAGAAGTGTCACCGCCGGGAGGGTGATCATAAGGACAACGGTTAGAAATATCTTCCTCATCGTGGCGGGAGAGTACCACGGCACCGCCCGGTTATTCCAGCTGCAGAAGGTATCCCTTGAGGTATTCTGCCTCGGGGAAGTGAAGCGGCACCGGGTGATCCGCCGGCTGCCCCAGCGTCTCCAGGATGCGGATCGTCCGCCCGGCGTCGGCAGCGGCCCAGGCCAGGGTGGTCCGAAAATCGTCCCGGGAGATCGCACCGGAACAGGAGAACGTCATCACCCGGGCGCCCCCCTTCAAGTGGCGGAAGAGGGAGAGGTTCAGGTCCTTGTAGGCGCGCATCCCCTTCTCGCGGTGTTGCCGGGCAGGGACCAGCTTGGGCGGATCCAGGACAACCAGGTCAAACTGCTCAAGGCCGCCAGGTATGTCGTTACGTCGAAGCATCTCGAAAAGGTCCCCCTGAAGCACCTGGGGTTCCCCTGCCCCCTGCAGCGCCGCCTGGGCGGCCAGAACGTCCAGGGCAGGCCGGGAGCTGTCGGCGAACACCACCGATTCCGCGCCCCCGGCCAGCGCGTTGAGGCCAAACCCGCCGTGGTAGCAGAACGCGTCCAGGACGGTGGCGCCAGCGGCAAGCTGACGGAAGCGACGGCGGTTTTCCCGCTGATCGCAGTAGAAGCCGGTCTTCTGCCCCTCACCGGGGGACACCATCCATTTCAGACCGTTCTCGTGGACCTGCCAGGGCGTCTCAGCAGCGGGGGTCACATCGGCCCCGGAGATCCCCTCCCGGGCCAGCAACTCCGCATCCGGCTGCAGATGAACGTGCTCCGGCTTGACCAGCTCCCGTAGAATCTCGGTGATCCACCCCCGGTTTTCCCAGGCGAACGCACCGGAAAACTCCACCACCAGAATCGGTCCCAGCAGATCAGCGACCAG
>SKHA01000118.1 GCA_007117185.1 Spirochaeta sp.
AGATTTCTGACTGTTGGTCTGGTTGTGTGTACGGTTATTGCCCTCGCCGGGTGTGACCTGTTTGGCGGCGACGCCCCGGAGCTCCAGGTAATTGCCCCGGCAGAAGCGGGAGGTGAAGCGGCCGATCAGGGACACCAGAATGTGATAAATTTCGGCAAACCCGCAGCCGCCGCTACTGTGGATATTGTCTTCAGGATTCTCAACACCGGCAAAGCGGACCTGGTGCTGGAGGCAGCTGCGCCGCACTACGTTGAAATAGCTGAACAGAACGAAACGGAAAAGCCGTTCTCGGTACAAAGTGGAGCGTCAACCAACTCCATCGCCCCGGGAGCAGAGGTGACGGTGACGATCCGCTTCACCGGCCAGAATACCAGTACCCGCTATACGGCGAGACTGCGGATCCCGAGCAACGACGAAGAACATCCGGACTACTTCCTGAATCTGGAGGGAAACGGATCCCTGGTTGATTAATAGAAAATATTAGGTTGGAACTGTTGGAGTTAATGTGTTAGATTATACCTATAATGACACAGAGGTTCGTTTTTAAGCGATATCATCTCACCGGCGATTCCTGGCCACTGGTTGCGGCGTACCTTCACGGTACGCCGGTGTACCGCCGCTCCCAGATCGCAAAGAACGCCGACCTTGCGGCGCCGGGAGCACCGCCAGCCCCGGCAGCACAGAACACCCCGAAATCACATAACCAGGCCCGTAACAGTCTGCTATTCTGCTGTGTGGACTGACCGGTTGCCATCCAGTGCGCACAGGAGGGTCAGCGCGCTGGCCTCTACCAGTGCTTCCGGGTGGCTGCAGATCACCGTACTGAGTTCCTTGACCAGGGGTTGCTCCCCAGGCAACTGAGCAACGATCCGGGCCACGTCGATGATGTTGGAGGCCGCGGCGGTGGCAGGAAAACGCCCCCGGGCGCGCCGCATCTGAACGGCAACAAAGCGGCTCCGTGGCACCGGGCCTTCCCGCAGCGCCGCCTCCAGCTCCCGGGACTGCACCACCCCCCGGGCAAGAGCTACCGCAATCTGCCGACGCACCCCGCCAACCGGCACCGCCGGCAGCTGCAGGTACGCCCGGGTCACCACCCCCGGGAGCACCAGAGACGCTCCACGGCAGGTCAACGCCGACAGAAGCCCTGCGGCGCTGCGGTAATCCTCCAGCGGCGTCTCCTGCAGCAACTGCAGCAGTACCGTCTGCCCGGCGGGCCCACCCAGATGACCCAGGGCGTGAATCACCGCATCCCGAAGCTCCCGGGACCCCTCGGGCACCCCCGCCAAAAGCGTCGTCAGCCGCGCCGCCGCCTCCTCGTCGGAAATCACCCCGGGCAGCAACGCCAGCGCGTGCAGCGCGGCGATCCGCTCGGTACTCATCGGATTCTGCGCGTGGTCCCAGAGTATCGGCGCGGCTTCCACCACCCCAAGGCGCCCCAGCGCCCGCACCGCCTCGTCCCGCACCACCGGGTCGGCGTCGTCAAGGCGGGCCACTATCTCCCGGGTGGCGATGTCGGCGGATCCGGGTTCGCTGGTACGCAGCGTGCGCTGAACCTGCTCCGCCGCCGTTCCGGAGGCCAGCACGTTCACGTTCACCATCGCCCGGAAGACCCCCGGGTTGGCGATGCGGCTCATCACGTACCCCAGGGATCGTCCCTGGGGTTCACGGACCCGCAGGATCAGCAGCGCCGCCGGGACAAGCAACACCAGCGATCCCAGCAGCACCACCTCCAGAGGCCGCCACCCCGCCGCCACCATCGCCGACCCCGCCAGCCCCTCCTGAATCACCCCACCGGCGTAAGAACCGAGAGCCGCAGAGAGGCCGAAGACGGTCCAGAACCACGAGAGAAAGGAGATGCGGTTCCGCCGCGGCGCCAGCGCCAGGTTCAACTGCTGAATTCCCTCCCAGAACGCCGGCGAAAGCAGCCCCGCTGCCACCGCCATGATCGGTACCAACACGGGGTAGTTTGTCGGGGTCATGAAGAAGTAGCCCGTCCAGGTCAGGGGAAAGAGCAGCCCCATCACCACGATGGCCCGCCGCCCCAGGCGATCCATCATCAGCCCCCAGGAGGGGGCAACCATCACCACCACCAGCTGGGAGAGGACGAACTGGATCCCCAGCCAGATCGCCGGGGCGCCGATCTCGCCGCTACCGGTGAGAAAGGGTGGCAGGAACGGCCCCACCATGTTGATCGCCACCAGCGCTACCGAGAGCCCGGTGAGAAAGCGCCGGAAGTCGCGGTGTTGAAGGGGCTCCCACAGATCCCGGGCGTCGAAGGGAACACGATCCTGCGGGGGCTCCTCCATGGGCAGGTGCATCAGTACGTCCATCACCCCGCCGATCCCCCCGATCAGGAAGACCACCCCGAAGACGTTGAAGATCAGGTGCGCCGGGGCCAGGTCAATTGCCACCGTCACCAGCAGGAACCAGGTGACGTTCACCAGGTTGACCACCGCCGAACGGCGCCCGAAGAAGGTTGAGCGGATCTGCTCCGGCAGGAGATCTGCCATCCAGCTCCACCAGGCGGGGCCGGCGATGCTGCCGAGGATCCAGCTCACCACCATGCCTACACTGATCACCACCAGCGCCTGCTGGCGATCAGCGCCAGCGGCGACGGAGAAGCTCACCCAGGCCAGCAGAAATCCGTTGAGACGGTGAATCACCGTCATGGTGATCCAGAACCCCTTGCGTCGCCGCAGCAGCGGGGCGATCACCGGCGCCAGCATGTGAAAGACCGCTGCGCCGGAAATGAGCCCCACCAGCGTTCCCAGTACCGCCGGCGATCCCGCCAGGTAGTTGGCGATGAAGACGTTGAAGATCGGCTGAGGCGAACAGACCATGAACCAGAGGCCGAAGAACGCGGCACTGCTGTAGGAGAGGCGGGTCAGGCGTTGCAGGTCAGGCTCGGGGTGCGAATCAACGGTCATAACTCCTGCATTGAATCGAGTATCCGCAGGTATCGCAAGTATAACTTGACCGCCGGGGTCACTTTACCTACCATATGGCGATCTTTGAATTCCAAAAAGGGGGATATCATGGTACGAAAGGTTACCGCGCTGGCGGTATTGTTGAGTTTGGCTCTGGCCCTGCCGGTTTTTGCCGGTGGTCGTCCCGAAGCGCCGGCGCCATCTGCCGAAGAAACCGCCTCTCTGGAGCGCACGCCCCAGGACCCGCGGCTGATCCGCCCGGGGCAGCTGACGGTAGGAACCGGCACCCCGGTGTACCCACCGTGGATGCTCAACGATGACCCTGCCAGCGGCGAGGGTTTCGAAAACGCGATGATTTACGAGCTGGCGGCAGAACTCGGGTTCAGCCGTGATCAGGTTGTGTGGAACCGGGACCTCACCTGGGATCAGACGATCGCCCCGGGCCCCAAGCCCTTCGACTTTTCCATTCGGCAGATATCCGTTACCGCCGAGCGGCAGCAGATCCTGGACTTCTCCATGGTCTACTTCCAGCCGGACAAAGCGGTCATCGCCCTGCCGGGCAGCCCGGTGATTGGCGCTACCAGCTTTGCGGCGTTGCGCAACGCCCGGTGGGGAGCAACCATCGGCACCACCGACCTGGACTACCTGGAAAACATCCTGGGAATCCGGAACGTGCAGGTCTTTGACGACCAGGCGGGAACGTTCCAGGCGATGCAGGGCGGCCTGATCGACGCTACCGTGGCGGCGCTGCCCACCGCACTCTTCGTGACCGCCGTACAGGTGCCGGAAACGCAGATCGTCGCTATTCTGCCGCCGGACCCCAACGACCGCGGCCACGGCCTGCTCTTTGAGAAGGATAACACCCTGGTTGAGTGGATCGACGAGGGGCTCGAGGCGATCATCCAACGCGGCGTCATCGACGAGCTGACTCGCCGATATCTGCTGCCCAGCGAGGCGATCCCGGAGATCAACAGGTGAGCTCCAGCCCCGAAACGCGCGTGCCGGCCCCGCCGGCACGACGCACCTTGAGTTTTCGTGAACGCTATGTGCCCTTTCTCATCAGCTTTGCCAGTGTTGCCGTGGTCTTCGGGCTTCTGGCGCGGCTGGTAACCAGCGCACAGCAGTGGCCGCGAATCAAGCTCCAGTTTTTCAACGCTGACGCCATTCGGGCGTCCTTTCCCCTGGTCTTCCGGGGGTTTCTGACCAACATGAGCGTCTGGGTGATCGCTCTGTTCGCCATCGCCGGTTGGGCGCTGATGCTGGCGATCTTCCGCTCCCTCAGCGGTCCCCTGCTGGCGCCGCTGAAGGTGTTCGCCATTCTCTACATCGACCTTCTCAGGGGTATTCCCTCGCTGCTGCTGGTCCTGCTCTTCGGATTCGGCGTACCTGCCCTCCAGATCCCGGGGTTGCCCCGGACGGGGCTCTTCTGGGGCGGCGTGGCGATGGTCCTGGGATACTCCGCCTACGCGGCGGAGGTGTACCGATCCGGAATGGAGGCGGTTCACGACGGTCAGCGCGCCGCCGCCAAGGCGCTGGGGCTCTCCCAGTGGCAGACCCTGCGTTTTGCCATCGTGCCCCAGGCGGTCCGGAACGTCCTGCCGGCGCTGCTTAACCTGGCGGTGGCGCTGCAGAAGGACGTGGCCCTGCTCAGCGTGATCGGCGTGCGCGACGCGGTGCGGGAAGCGCAGATCTACACCGCCCGGACGTTCAACTACTCTTCCCTCATCGCCGCGGCGATGCTCTTTCTGGCGGCAACGATCCCGATGGCCCGGTTCACCGATTACGTTGCCCGGAAAGACCAGGAACGGCGCTTTCAGAGGACAGTATGATGAAGCGAATCCGGATAGAAAACCTTACCAAGTACTACGGAGACAACCTGGTCCTGGACGCCATCGACCTTGAGGTGGAAGAGCATGAGGTGGTCTGCCTCATCGGTGCCTCCGGCTCCGGCAAGTCCACCCTGCTGCGCTGCGTGAACAAGCTGGTTCCCTACGACCACGGACGGATCCTGCTGGACGATATCTCCATCGACGACGAGCGGTTCAACACCACCGAGCTGTACAAGCGGGTGGGGATCGTCTTTCAGGCGTACAACCTCTTTCCGCACATGAACGTGCTGGACAACATCACCCTGGCACCACGGCGGGTTCACCGCACCAGCCGCGCCGAGAGCGAAGCCCGGGCGCTGGAGCTGCTGGACATGTTCGGGATGAACGGGTACGCCCACTCCTACCCGGAACGCCTCTCCGGCGGTCAGCAGCAGCGGGTGGCGATCATCCGCGCCCTGGCGACCAACCCTGAGGTGCTGATGCTGGACGAGGTGACCGCCGCGCTGGACCCGGAGCTGATCGGTGGTGTCCTGAAGATCATCAAGGATCTGAAGACCCAGGGGATGACGATGATGATCGTGACCCACGAGATGGGCTTTGCCCGGGATGTGGCCGACCGGGTCTGTTTTCTCGAGGGCGGGCGCATCCTGGAGGAAGGGCTGCCGCAGAAGATCCTGGCGCACCCGGAGAACCCCCGAACGCGGCAGTTTCTGCAGCGTATCATCGAGGCGGGCAGGCTCTAAGAACGCAGGCTCTAAGAATATGTATATGCAATAACTCTTGACGCCAAGGGTGTCGGGGCGGTAGGGTTGAGCGATGAGAGACGCTGCTGCCCGCCCCGGGGGTGACCACCCCAACACCGTTGTCCGTATTCTTCTGCGGGAAGCCCGGCGCCCCGCCGGGTTCTTCCTGGCCCTCGTTGTCGGCGGCATCCTCACCTTCACCCGCCGTTTTGAGAGCGTCGCCGCGATCCTCCCCTTTCTGGTGCCCTACCTGGTGAGCCTCCTGACCCGGACAACAGCCCGGGTTGCCTCGCGCCGCCGGGACCTCCTGCTGGACCTGCCGGCGTACCGCCGCTCCCCGGCGTTCATCATGGACTGCCAGGGTCGGATCGTCGCCGCCGCCGGGGAGACGGAGGCGCTCTTTAGGACCCACGGAATCACCCACCTGAACCAGCTGCTGGAAGGGCACGACGGCCGGAGCGCCGGAGAGATCCTTCTTGGAACGGCGGATGACACGCCCACCGGGTTTCGGGACTACCCCTTCTTTTCCGGGATAACAAAGCGATGGTATCGCGTTCAGCTTCGCGGCGACCGCCGCGCCTCGGACTGGCTGGTGTGGCTGGACGACGTCACCGAGCAGGTACGGCTGGAAGACCGCAAAGACTCCCTGCGTGAGTTCACCCACAAGCTCCAGCGGGAGCTGCTGGAAAACGAGTCCGTTCACGACGACGACACCCGGCTGGCGCAGCTGCTGCTGGGCGAGGGGTACCAGGCGGTGATGCTGGCGCGGCTCCTGGAAGGACCCGGGGCAGATCGCGCCGCAGGCGGAGGTGGCGGCGGCGGTGCCGCCGAGGGGGTCGTCTACACCGCTGACGGCCGCCGCCACGGTCCGATCACCATTCCCGCCGGGGTGGACGCTCCGATCATGCGCTCCCGCAAGGAGGGCCGGGCGATCTGGGACGACGTCCGGGGGTGGTCCTCCCGGAAGGAGTTCGAGAGCACCTACAGCGTTCTGCCGGAGGTGGCGGCGATCGTCGGCGGAGAAATCAGAAACTTCGCCAACTACCACTCCGGAGATGTCTCCATCATCGCGTTCAATCGGGCAGGACAGCTCACCGATACGGACATCGCCGTCCTCGAATCGGCAGCGGACACCGCAGTCACCGCGTTCTCGTTACTGGACCTGGCCCGCCGGGCGGACCGGCGCTTTATCCAGTCGATCCACGGTGTCTGCGCCGCCGCGGAGTACAGCGACGAGCTCACCGGGGGACACATCTGGCGGGTGAACGACTACTCCCGTCATATCGGCGGGGTTATCGGACTGGACCAGCGCACCACCGAGGAGCTGGGGCTGGTGGCGGCGCTCCACGACATCGGCAAGGTCGCCATACCCCACCTGATAAAGCTTGCCCGCCCCCTGGACGACCGGGAGCGGGCAGAGATGCAGATGCACACCGTCTACGGCGCGCAGATCATCGACCGCATGCGCCGCGCCTCCGGGGAGAGCGAACGACGGCTGGAGATGGCCTGCCGCATCGCCCTGCACCACCACCAGCACTGGAACGGCACCGGCTATCCTTCAGTCATGGAAGACAACGGGTCGATGATCTTCCCGGAGTCACGGGACCCCGGTGCCTACGCCAGGCTGCGACCGCCCCGGGGAGAGGAGATACCCCGAGAGGCGCTGATCGTATCGCTGGCGGACAAGTACGACGCCCTGCGCTCCTGCCGGCAGTACAAACCGGCGTTCCCCCACCACCGGGTGGTGGAACTCCTGAGCAGGGACGACCGCAGCGGTCTCACCGGGGAGGAGGTGTTCGGTCGGGAGGTATTTCAGGCGTTCGCGGACACCCACCAGGAGTTTGCCCGGATCTACGACGCCGCCGCTGCTGTCGGTTGAGGGGCCGCTCCGGTGGTGGCCACCAGAAACACCCCCCCGGCGAGGATAGCGATGCCCAGCAGGCACCCCACGCTCACCGCAGTGGTGCCCAGCAGAAAGGGCACCACCAGCAACGGCACCGCCACGTACGAGACGGTGTACGCCGCGCCCATGATCGATGCCCGGCACTGCCGCAGGAACGACCACTGGATCATCCCGAACGCCCCGGCGGCGCCGATGAAGCTCAGAATAAAGAACACCCAGTTCTCGCCGGTCTGGGGCAGGAAGGTATTCTCAACCGCCCCCGCCTGCGCCACCCCCTTCACCACCGCCTCCAGCGCCGCCAGCCCCCCGGCGGCAACGCCGAAGACCAGCTCCTGGATTCCCAGC
>SKHA01000307.1 GCA_007117185.1 Spirochaeta sp.
CACGGTGACCGTCAGGGTCGCGATCATCGTCACGTGTCGCTGTGCCATCACCGAGTCAGTGTTCTTGATGTTCCGGATCAGTTTCAAAGCCCGCAGCAGCCGCAGGACCCGGGAAATCCGGATCGCCTTGACCACTTTCAGGACGTTCATCGTCGCACCAACACCGGTGAAGCTGAGTCCGCCGGCCAGAACAGCGAACGCTGCGGGGCCGCTGTTCAGCAACAGAAGAGGGGCACTGGCCAGCAGATCCACCCAGCCGTACCCGTTCCAGAAATATCGGGAGAAGCCGCCTCTATTTGCCGCCGCGTAGGCGCGGGTGACAAACTCGACGGTAAAGAACGCGTCAAAAAAGAGACCGGCAAAGAGAAGGATGTGCCTGGTGGAGACGCTCCAGTCCAGGACAACCGCCAGGTCTTCCATAAAGGTCTGAATCAATACCAGGACAATGGCCAGGAGAACGATATTTTCCAGATGGGTATTCAGTTTGTTCATGCCATACCTACCACAAATTCTCCGCAGCAATCTTGTACAACTCGTCCAGCACCTTCACATCGAATCCGTAGAACTTGTAGTTCCGTCGGGCTGTGCTGAAGAAACTCTTGTCCGGGGTATCCGCACCGCGGTCTACATTCATGCCTGCCTGGTAGCTGCGACTGCGTGCGCTGAATACCGCCGCCAGACGCGCCGTCGCCTCTATAAAGCGGTTCTCGGTAAAGGAGACGCTGCTGTGGGCTACGCTCTTGAGGACCTGTTCAGGAACAAGGCGGAGTTCCTTCAGCAGATTTGTGGTTGCCTTCTCGGCGAACTGGTTCTGAATCATGCCGGAGTTGCGGTCCTGATGGTTCTGGCCGCTGGATACGTAGAGGTACACCGCCGGTTTGAGCAGAAGGTTCAGGTTCACGAAACTGGTCATGTGCTCTTTTCCGAGGCGCAAGCGCTGAACCTTGGTAAGCTCAAAATGGATATAGGTCTTTCTGAAGAACGATTCGTCAAGGTAGCGGTCGACAAGGTTGAAGCTCACTGCGGTGTACGGCCCGGTCATTTCCCTCCGGGCTTCCGGCCTGGCGAGAACCTTGCGCACACCATCCATCACCTGGCGGTGAATCAGAGCCGTGTCACCCTGCTGCGGGCGCAACAGCTGGAAAAAGGTGTAGTCGATCCTGGAGCTGACCAGCGTCTCTATCTCCGGTATCAGGTCTGTATCTATTGTCTGGATCAGCGCAGAAACCAGAATAGCGAAAATCTGCGGCCAACTCTTGCCGGGGAAAAACTGGGGCGAGCTGAGGGTGGGAGCAAGTTGTACCGCGTTGACGTGCAGGAACTGGATGATCTGCTCTTCCCGCTGGAGAAGCGAGAACCCTTTCAATGCTGGATTCTGGAGAAGTCTGGCGATGAACGCTTGGGCTTTCAAGTTGTCGCTGTTCATGGTTCCCGCTGGTGTATAATACTATAGCGATGGTTCGGGACTCAAGCCATAGCTGTTCAGGCTTTTTTTTTACTTTTACCCGTTGTTTCGTTGTGATGATCGCTCTGGTCCTGTGGTCTCTGCCGGATCTTTCCGGGCAGCCACGAAACCCTTTTGCGGAAGAGGAAGCGCCGCCGGCGGTCTTCAGCCTTGATCGCACGGACGCCCAGGTTGATCTGTATCTGCTCGGAAGCTGGCGTATCAGTTCTGTAGTGGCCACCGGTCTGGCCTTTCACCCCCCCCGGGGTGAAGAGGGCAGTCGCGTAACCTTTCCATACCTGTACCCCCGGTTCGAGACGCGCCTTTTCGAACAGGAACTGGACCTCACTCTCTCGCTCTGGCTGTATTCGCGCTACTTCTTTGAAGCCACCTTCGCGGACGATTTCGACAATAACTCCATTGCAGCGGGTTACGTTGCCGGTGCGGACGAACTCATCCGGGAGGTTGTTGTTGGAAATGTACCGCTGACGGTAGATCAGTATCCGTACATGTACACCGGGAGCGAGGGCGCCCGGACCGGCGCGACGCCCCTCCCGGGAGCGCTCCTGCGAATGGCCACGGAGCGGACGTCCCACGAGCTACTGGTGCAGCTGGAGAGCTCCCGACCGGAACAGCGTCGGTTCGCCGGCTCCGGGGAGATCCTGCAGCTGCGGCTGCGTCCGGAGGATTATCTCAAGGGGCAGGCGTTCATTCTCCCCCACGCACCCGTTGACGACGTCAGGGTATACGTTGAAGACCGGCAGGGAGAGGTGGAGGTGGAAACCGCTGTGGGGCGGCGTCGGTTCCGGGTCCTGGATGAGGCCAGGGGTGAGTGGGTCCTGAACCGGGAGCGCGGCGAGATTCGTCTGACAGACGCAGTACCGTCCGCCCCGGCGGTGGTGGTAAGCTATCGGCCCGTGGGCGCGGACAGTGCCGGACAGATCGTAGCCCTCGACTCTGAGGACACTCCCACGGACCAGACCCTGCCTTTTTCTCTGGAGCCGGATCAGATCGACGGGGATGCGACCCTGGGGAGACTGGAGATTCCCTTGAATCGATACCGCATTGAAGTACTCAATGGCCCTGCCGCCCCCCGCCGGAGGGGTATCCTGCTGCGGGAGCCGGGACTCTTTTCGCCCTTCGAAGACACCCGCTTCTATTCTGTTCCGGTGGAAGCCAGGGGAGCGCTGCGCAGCGGCGACGCCAGAGTTCGGCTGGTCCGCCGGGACACTCGGATACCCCACCCTCTTGAAGACAACTGGCAGATTCTGCCGGCAGCGTCGGAGACCCTTCTGAGGGTCAACAGAATCGATCCCGGATCAACCGTCGGCGCCGAAAGGGATCGGCAATACCCGTTCTGGGACACTGCCTCGGCAGGCGGACTGGAAATTCTGATCGAGTACCTCAGTGGGGCGCCACGGCTCATACTGGACGGTTCGATCGTCCCTGGCACGGTACAGGTCACCCGCGACGGCAGGCCGCTGCCCGGGGTTTCCATCGACTACGGCACCGGGGAGGTTCAGTTCGCCTCGGAACTTCCGGAAGACGCCGAAGTGGATATCTCGTACCGTGTGTACAACCCCGGAGCCTCTGCAGGGGACGTGGTGGCCGTCCTGGGCAACCGCTGGGAACCACGGGATGACCTGCACCTGACGCTGGCAGGGGGGCTGCGGTGGACTACCGGGGAGGCAACGTACTCCCAGGTTATGGATGAGCACCCCGGGCAGGTGACGATCTCTCTGGGGATGAACTATCAGAGCGCTGATCTGACAGTCTCCGCAGCGGCAGCAGGCCAGCTCAATCAGCCGGATACATCCGGATTCTTCCGGCTTTTCGGCGGAGAGGAACAGCGCTTCCGCTTCCTCCCCGGCGCCACCACGGTATTCCCCGCCCCTGCACCGCTGGATGAGGCAAGCGGCGACCCGGACCCGGGTTTCCGGCGGGAGGATCGGGCGGACGCGCTGTACCGTAACTACTGGAGCCGGGATCTGGCGGGTAACACCGTCCTGGGCAATTATCGCAGCGAAGCGCAAGCGGACTCCACCGAAAACAGCGGTTCCCGGATCGGCCCGTATGTCGCCCGCAGCACCGACGAAGGGTACACCGGACCGGTTTCGGTTCTGGAATGGGAGGTGCTGGAACAGGGGAAGTGGCTCGGTGCGCTGATTCGGGTGCCCCGGGAGGCGCAGGACTTGCGGGATGCCCGGGAGATTACCGTGACGTACCGCTACGAGGCCGGGCCACCGCCCCCGGGTGAGGCCGGGCCCACGGATCCGCCGGAGCTGCGTCTGGACATGGGAACCACCGCGGAGGATCTGGACGGAGACGGAACGGTGGATCGCGGTCGCAGCCCGGTGGATCCCACCCTGGAGTTTGTCTATCCGCCGGGTCACCCCCGGGAAGGACAGATTCGACGAGCCGGGCCGGACGTCCCGGGGCTCAGTGAACCGCATCGTGAGGACATGCAGGTGCCGGGGACGCTGCTTCCGGAAGCTCCCGAGGGCGTCCTCAGGCTGGATGCCCCGTTTGCCCTGGACAACGGGGGATGGCGCAGGGAGACGGTCACCCTTGATGCCGCCGACGCCTCCCGGCTGGCTTCCGTCCGGGGCGTCCGGGTTCTGTTGCGGCAGCCCGCCGGGGCAGCCCTTCCGGCGGGGCGCCTGCTTATCGGGACGGTAGAGGTCACCCGCAGCAGTTCCACCAGGGTGGTCTCCGGGCACGGCCGGGGCGCCAGCGCATCGATTACAGATGACCCCGTGAGCCCACCGCTGCGGGATACTTCCGAGGTGGTGCGTCGCCGGTTCAACCCTGGTCAGGAACTGCAGCCGGTATTGCGCCTTTCCTGGCAGGATAGCACCGAAGACATCCTCACGGACCTCTCTGATGTTGCCGTGGAAACGGGCATCGCCGAGTTCTCTCCCCGTCGCTACGGCACCCTCGTCTTCTTCGTGGCCCTGCCGCCGCAGCCGGGGGCCGATATCCAGGTTACCCTCGCGCCGTATCGGAATGCGCCGGAGTCGGCATCCCTTGGAGTCACCATTCCGGTGGAAGCGCTGACCAATGGGTCGCCCGACCCGTACTGGCAGGAAGTCCGGGTTGACCTGCGGGACGGGATGGTGACGCTGCCCAACTCCACCTGGACCGGGCACCTTCCCCGGGCGACTCTCCCGCGGAATGGGGCTGCGCTGCTGCGAACAGCCTCGATCAGAGTCGGAAATTTTGCCCCGGCGGGCACCCTGCTCTTCGACGAACTGTACGCCACAGACCCCGCTGCAGGCGGTTCCTTCGCCGGAGACGCCCAGATCGACTGGACAACCGATCTTGGCTCAGGTCGTCTGAATCTGTCGCAGCAGATCGCCTTTCAGGGGGTAGACTTCCGCAGCGGTAACAGCGGCGCAACCGGCGACAGCGTACGCTCCGGCGGAGTGGTCACAACCAGCCGCGGCGCGTACTCCCAGGGCCCCTTTCGCGCCGCCGGCGAGGTCGTCGGGCGGGCTCAGGACGATACCCGGTCCTTTGCCTTCGGCCATGAGCTGGTTCTTCCTTTGACCCGGGGCAACAGCATCACCCTGTTTGAGGAGTTCTACCGGGATTTTGATTCCGCCAGCCCGTTCTGGACACGGAACATCTCCCTCAGCGCCGGCACTCCGGAAATCGGCCGGTATCGTCTGGACCACTTCAACCGCGCAGGGACAACGTTGAGCGAACAACGGTGGTCATTGAATGTTTCGCCCCCCGCGGCCGGTCCCTTCCGATTCGGCTGGAAGACGCGAATGGAACTGCGGGACCTGGATCAGGTCGTCCAGGATGGCTCCTTCGGCAGCGACTGGGTGCTGAGTACCTCCCGCTTTATCCCGATTGACGCCGCCAGCTCCGGTAGCCGTCAGGAGCGATCGCTGAACTCCACTGCGTCTCTCTCATTCGGGCCGCTGCAGGTGGACCCGGGAATCTCCTGGGTAAACCGCGGGCAACCTGCAGGCACCCAGATCAGCGGCGCCACTGTGAGCGCCTCCCTGCCGCTGGATCTCACCCCCGCCGCAGGCCGGCCGGTACGCTTCACCCCCAGCTATCGTCGTGCCTATCGCGTTGAGGATCCCGCTGAGGCCGCCGGATTTGCCGGAGACGCCCGGACGTTCTCCCAGGCGCTTGCCCGGGATCCCCTTATTCTGCGAACCCTTCCGGTGGTGGAGTTGTTCCAGGATTCCCTTCCTGCCGCCGGGATCACCGAAAACAGGGAATACCGTGCGGAGGGACGACTGCGTCTCACCCGCCCCTTCGCATCCCGACTGCGTGATCTGTGGGTACCCCACGATGTCGAGCTCCTGCTGGGAAGAGATGTCACCTGGGAAGGTGACAGCATCGCCGAGAACCGGCAGTGGCGGGCCACGATTGGGGCTACCGCGTTCAATCTCTTCGGGAGCGACAGCAACAATCCCCGCTTTCTGTGGTACCAGGGGGACGAGTTCCGGCAACGCCTCGCTGTCCAGTTGCATGAATCGGGACGGGGAAACACACCATCCTGGGGTATCACCGCCCGACAGGAGACGCGCCTGGTCGGGCCACAAGAGAAAGAGACAACCCTGAGGGGAGTCGTTGATTTACAGGGACCGGACACGATAACCGTCGATGCGGGGTTGACCGCCGGCTACCGCTGGCGCCGTGATCGATTTCCTCCGGTAGCAGTGCTGCTGCGCCGGGACGATCCGCCATTTTACCGCCATGAGGAGAGCCTTGAGTGGCGTCTTGGCTTTGATGACGGATCCCTCAAGACCAGTACCTTCGAGGTTACCCACGAGACCACTCTGGTGATTCAACCGAACGGCGAGATACGCTGGCACATTGGAGTCGGATGGATCATACAACCCGATCAGGATCAGGGCGGTGCACTTCACATCCTGGGGTTGCGATCCGGGCTGGAGGGTGTCCTGAGGTACTGATGTGCAGGAAATCAGTCCGCTTGGAAATCCCGTTTGGACGGGATATATTCTGACCGGTATTGTCAGACGAGGAGAAACACAGTGAAAACACGCATCGTGCTGGTAGGGCTGCTGGCTTTTGTGACCGCTCTTGCAGCGGCACAGGAACCGCAGAACGAACCGGATATTGGATTTGACCTTGCCCTCGGGGTGGTCTCGTTTGTTGATCCTGAAACCGGTGAGTCGATAACGTACCAGCAGATCGGGCTGCAGCCTGACCTGGCGATCGGTCGTTTCGGGATAGGGCTCAATCTGGAGATCAATTACCGTTTCACCGCGGGAGACGGGGATCAATTCGAGGTACGCCGGGAAGACTGGGTTCCTGCGGGAAACCGTACGATCCTTGACCTTTACCTTCCCAAGATCGACTACGCCCGCTACGGTGTCAAAGGTGAGCCCCTGTTCGTACAGTTCGGCACACTCCCGTCTGTAACCCTGGGTAACGGGTTTATCGTCGATGGGTATACCAACGGTCTCTTTCGCCCGCAGAGACGGGTTTTCGGCGGAGTCGTGGACCTGGATGGCCCGCTTTTCGGACTTCCCTACGCCGGTTTTGAGACGCTCATCGCCAACGTTGCTGCCTGGGACCTGCTGGCAGGACGGGTGTTCATACGCCCGCTGGCAGGCACGGAGATCCCCATCCTCTCGGGCCTGCAGGTCGGAACCACTCTGGCTGCAGACCGGGACCCCTGGTATCACCTCAAACTTGACCAGACACCGGACAATCCCTATCTGAGTGACTCTCTTCCCAGTGAAAGGCCCGACCGGGCAGCCCTGGTATGGGGAGCTGATCTCCGTCTGCCCGTGGTCTCTTCGGCGCTACTGGACCTGGTGGTGTTCTCCGACGTGATTCGTCAGAACGGCCGCACCGGGGGCATGATAGGCGGTTCGGGACGCGCAGCCGGGTTCCTGCTTTTTGGAGCGCAGGCTCGACTTCTGGACGACAACGTTATTCCCTCGTACTTCAACTCCAGCTACGACCTGCGGCGGGCAGATCGCTATCGGATCTGGAATGACGAAGAGTCGCTGGCAGGCGGGGCCGGGTGGCACGGCGAGCTGGGATTTGCGCTGCCCTCAAACCTGTTGGTATTCAACACCACGGTGAGCGGTCCCTTCTCTCCCACGGAGGACAACTATCCGGAGCTGCGCAGCTCTCTGGTTCTCGCTGAAGGAGCGGTACCGGGGTTCGCCGGGTTGAGCGCCGAAGGGTATTATGAAAAGTTCAACCTGGAGAGTTTTGGCGACCTGTGGA
>SKHA01000151.1 GCA_007117185.1 Spirochaeta sp.
TCCGCGGGGCCGCTATCCGAGGGCCCGGCTCCTGTCCATCCGGCGGCGCCGGTACCGCCTATCGCCGCGGGCACTCAGCGGGTGGTAGCGGAGAACGAGTCAGGGGTTTCCTATCGCGCCCTCTTCGGGCCGTGTCTGGAGAACGCCCGGCGCATCGAGGTGGTGGACCCCTACATCCGCAACTTTCATCAGGTGAAGAACCTCCACGAGTTCCTGGAGATGGTGATGCAGCTGCAGGCGATCGGCGACGAGGTCACCGTCACCCTGGTGACCGGACGCGCCGAGGACTACGAGACGGAGCAGGAAGGGTTGCTCAACCAGGTGCGGGACGCCTTCACCGGCACCGCCGTGGACTTCTCTTTCACCGTCAGTGACGACCGGTCACTCCACGCGCGCTCCATCACCACCGATACCGGCTGGAAGATCTCCCTGGACCGCGGTCTGGACATCTTTCAGCCCTTCGACCGCCGGGACGCCTTCAACCTGCGGAACACCGTGCAGGAGGCGCGGCGGTGCCGCGCCTTCGAGGTGACCTGGCTCAGGTGATCCGTCCCCTCAGGACAGCACAAATCTCCTGATCTGATCCTGCACCTGGCGGATGCCCTGCTCGGTGGACTCGGACAGCTCCGCGACCTGGGTGATGGCGTCGCCGATGCTGTGGGTCTTTTCCTTCATCTCCGTCACCGACGATTCGATGGAGTGGGTGCTCTCAACCAGTTCGGTGGTCTTTTTGTTGATGATGCTGCTGCCCTGAACCATCTCCGCCGCCCCTTCCAGAACCTGCTGGTTCAGGTTTTCGATGGTCCGAAACGCCTCCAGCACCAGTTGGTTGCCCTCGGATTGCTGATTCATGATCCCGCTGAGGGCATTCTGCTCGGCAGAGACAGTCTGAATCGCCTGCTGCACATCCCGGAACGCGTTCCCCGCCTCTTCTGACGAGGCAACCACCATGGTAATCGCCTGCTCAAACTGCTTCAGCGTTCCCGAGATGCTCTTGGACTGGGTAGCGGAATTCTCGGCGAGTTTTCTGATCTCATCGGCGACAACGGCAAACCCCCGTCCGGCTTCCCCGGCATGGGCTGCTTCTATCGCCGCATTCATCGCCAGCAGGTTGGTCTGGGCGGCGATGGAGTTGATCACCCCGTTGGCCTCGGACATGCCCCGGGACTGCACCGCAATCTCGTTGATTCGGGTCTGCACTTCCTGAAGAATCGTCGAACCTACCTCGGCAGTGGTGTGCAGGTTTTCGAACTCCGTCAGGCTCTTCTTGATACCTTCCACCGCCTGGTGAACCAGATCCGCCATGGAATGGACCGCGCCGGTGGTGGACTGGACGCTCTCGGCCTGCTTGCCGATCATCTGATTGAGTTGCTGCAGGTTGGCGTTGATCTCGGTGATCGTTTGGGATACCTCGGTCACCCCCTCGGACTGGGAGATCACCCCCTGATCAACCATGGCGATGCGCTGGTTGATGTTCTCCAGGGCTCCCTGGACCGCACCCATCCGCGAGTTGAGCCCTTCACCTGTCTGGGCCAACCCGTCCACGGAGGATCTGACGGTGAGCAGTATCGTCCGCAACGTCTGGACAAAACTGTTGAAGTTGCCCGCCAGCTCTCCGATCTCGTCCCGGGATCTGATGGTCAGCGCTTTGGTCAGGTCACCTTCGCCATCGGCAATATCCGCCAGAGCGCTGGCGATACCCCCCAAAGGGTTGACCGCGGCTATCGTCCACACCGAAAGCACCGACCCCAGCAGCAGCGCCAAAGCCGTGGTTATCAGCATAAGAAGCTGAAACCCATCCGCCAGCCCCCGGGTGGCCAGGGATAGGGCGGTGTTCTGGGCTTCGATATGGTCGATGAAGTCGTTGATCGCCCGGAGCCACCGGACGTAGCCGTGGCGCGCCCGGGTCAGCAGCAGCTCTTCCGCCCGGTCGTTGCTGCCCTCCCTGGCCAGACGGATGATCGTATTGGAGACGTCCACCGTTTCCCTTTCGATCTCTTTGATCGCATTCAGCAACTCCACGTCGGTGCTGTTCCCCTGGTTGCCGTCAAGAACAAGCAGGTCCAGCGGTTCGGCGGAGTTGCGATAGAAGTCCTCCAGGTCACGAATCGTCTGAACGATCTGCTCCTGCTCTGCAGGGTCGTCCACCAGCACCAGATCCCGAATCTCGATGGCCCGGTCGTGGACGCTGCCCCGGAAGTTGATGACATACCGGAGTTTGACGCCGTTGACGTCGTTGATCTCCCCGAGGCCGGAGTTGATCTGATTCACCCGGAGAATACCGACGAACGTCAGGCTGATCATCAGCGCCAGAAGACCCGCAAAACCGATCACGATCTTTGCCTTGATTTTTAAATTCATGCGGCATAATAGCACGCGTTTTCCGCGAATGGAAATCGTACTTCTCCAATGCTGCAGCTCGTCCCCACTGGGAGCGCCCTCGGCACCTGTGGTATGCTCGGCGGCGATGGCCAAATACGACGAGAGTTCTATCAAGACGCTGTCCAGTCTGGAGCACATCCGGCTGCGCAGCGGTATGTACGTCGGCCGCCTGGGCGACGGCAGCAACTTCGAGGACGGGATCTACATCCTCGTTAAAGAGATCGTGGACAACTCCATCGATGAGTTCATCATGGGCCACGGCAAGAAGATCGAGATCAAGCGCAGCGACGACGGGACGATCACCATCAGGGACTACGGCCGGGGCATCCCCCTGGGCAAGCTCAAGGACGCGGTGAGCCAGATCAACACCGGCGCCAAGTACAACGACGACGTCTTCCAGTTCTCCGTGGGGCTCAACGGGGTAGGCACCAAAGCGGTGAACGCCCTCTCGGAACATTTTCACGCGGTGAGCTTTCGCGACGGCGCCTGGGCGGAGGCAGTCTTCGCGCAGGGCGTCCTGCAAAAAGAGAAGAAGGGCAAGACCGGCACTCACAAGGACGGCACCTACATCCAGTTCCGCCCGGACCACACCCTCTTCGGCGAGTATCAGTACAACGAGGAGTTCCTCCTGCAGCGCATGTGGAACTACGCCTACCTCAACGCGGGGCTCACTATCGCCTACAACGGCGAGACGATCCGCTCCGACGGGGGTCTGAAGGACCTGCTCACCGCCGAGGTGGGCGACGAGGGGCTCTACGGCATCGCCCACCACCGGGACGAGCGGCTGGAGTTCGCCCTGACCCACACCACCAGCTACGGCGAGACCTACTTCTCCTTCGTCAACGGCCAGTACACCTCCGACGGCGGCACCCACCAGAGCGCGTTCCGCGAGGGAATCCTGAAAGGGGTCAACGAGTACTACAAGAAGAACTTCGCCGGTGAGGACGTCCGGGAGGGTATCGCCGGGGCGATCGCGATCCGCCTGAAGGACCCCCAGTTCGAGGGGCAGACCAAGAACAAGCTGGGCAACTCGGATGTCCGCGGCTGGATCGTCAACGCGGTGCGCACCGCGGTGAACGACTTTCTGCACCGCAACAAGGACGCCGCCAAGAAGCTCGAGACCAAGATCACCCAGAACGAGAAGCTGCGCAAGGAGCTCAACGCGGTCCGCAAGGAGAGCCGCGAGGCGGCCAGGAAGGTGGCCCTGAAGATCCCCAAGTTGAAGGACTGCAAGTTCCACCTGGGAGACCGGGACCCCCGGGGCGAGAAGAGCACCATCTTCATCACCGAAGGGGACAGCGCCACCGGCAGTATGGTGGCTTCCCGGGACGTGTACAGTCAGGCGATCTTCTCCCTCCGGGGCAAGCCCCAGAACGTCTACGCCAAGAAGCGCAGCGAGATCTACCGCAACGAGGAGCTCTATAACATGATGATCGCCCTGGGGATCGAGGACGAGATCTCCGGGCTGCGCTACAACAGGATTGTGATCACCACCGACGCGGACCACGACGGATTTCACATCCGCAACCTGCTGCTCACCTTCTTCCTGCAGTATTTCGAGGAGCTGGCGGTGGCGGGGCACATCTATATCCTGGAGACGCCCCTGTTCCGGGTGCGCAATAAGGCGCAGACCCGCTACTGCTACTCCGAGGCGGAGCGGGATACCGCCCTCGCGGAGGTCCGCGGCGCTGAGGTGACCCGCTTCAAGGGGCTCGGTGAGATCTCACCAAAAGAGTTTGGACAGTTCATCGGCGAGGATATGCGCATCGTCCCGGTGAACGTGAAGTCCATCAAGAGCATCCAGCCCACCCTTGAGTTTTATATGGGCAAGAACACTCCCCAGCGACGGGAGTTCATCATGGAGAACCTGATCTGATGGCGTACGTAAACACCCTCTTCGACCGCAATTTCCTGGAGTACGCCAGTTACGTGATCAAGGATCGCGCCATTCCCCACATCGACGACGGCCTCAAGCCGGTGCAGCGGCGCATCCTCCACTCCCTCCTGGAGATCGACGACGGCAAGTTCCACAAGGTTGCCAACGTGGTGGGGCACTGCATGAAGTACCACCCCCACGGCGACGCCTCCATCTACGAGGCGCTGGTGGTGGTGGCCGGCAAGGAACTGTTCATCGACACCCAGGGGAACTTCGGCAACATCCTCACCGGCGACAGCGCCTCGGCGGCGCGGTATATCGAGTGCCGCATAGACCCCATCGCCCGGGAGCTTCTGTGGCGGCCGGAGCTCACCGAGTACACCGACAGCTACGACGGACGCAACCGCGAGCCGGTGGTCTTCCCCGCCAAGATCCCCCTGGCGCTGATCCTCGGCGCCGAGGGCATCGCCGTGGGTATGTCCACCCGGGTGCTGCCCCACAACTTCGGCGAGGTGATCAGCGCGGTGCAGGCGGCGCTGCGGGGGGAGGAGTTCGAACTCTATCCGGACTTCTTTCACGGCGGGATCATGGACGTCTCGGAGTACAACCAGGGGCAGGGCAGGGTGCTGGTGCGGGCGCGAATGGATACCAGCGACGAGAAGCGCATCGTAATCCGGGAGGTGCCCTTTGGTACCACCACCGAGAGCCTGATCAACTCCATCGACAACGCCGCGCGCCGGGGCAAGATCAAGATCGCCCAGATCAACGACTACACCGGCGAGAACGTGGAGATCGAGATCCGTCTGCCCCGGGGGGTCTACACCCAGGACGTGGTGGACGGGCTGTTCGCCTTCACCGACTGCGAGCAGTCCATCTCGGTGAACCTGTTGCTCATCCACGATGACAAGCCGCGGATCTTCACCGTTCCCGAGGTGATCAAATACCACGCAAAGCGCCTGGTGGCCCTGCTGGAGCAGGAGCTGATCCACGAGCGGGAAAGCCTGATGGACCGGCTGCATATGCGCACCCTGGAGCGCATCTTTATCGAGGAACGAATCTACAAGCGCATCGAGGAAGAACGCACCAGCGACGGTGTGGCTCAGGCGGTCCGTACGGGGTTCGAACCGTTCAGGAAGGAACTGATCCGGCCGATCACCGACGAGGATATCGAGCGGCTGTTGAAGATCCCCATCCGCCGCATCTCCCTCTACGATATCGAGCGCAACCGTCAGGAGGTGGAGGACATTCGGCGTCGACTGAAAGAGATCGAGGCGCACCTGGCGAATCTGGTGGGGTACGCTCTGGACTTCCTTGAGGGGGTGCTGGAAAAGCATGCCCATCGCTTTCCCCGGCGCACCGAGATCTCCGGCTTTAACCGGGTGGACGTTCGCGAAGCCGCAACCCGGGACCTCACCCTGCGCTACGACAGCGAGAGCGGGTACCTGGGCTACGGCGTTACCACCGGGCAGGAGGTAGGGGCGATCTCCCAGTACGACCGCATCCTGGTGATCGACAGCGGAGCCAGGTGGAAGGTGATCCCCGCCCAGGAGAAGCTGTTCGTCGGCGCCAAAGCGCTGCACGTGGGCCTTGCGGACAAGGAGATCCTGAGCCAGATCGTCTTCACCCTGATCTACCGCGGCAGCGCCGACGAGACGTATATCAAGCGCTTCTCTATCGAGCAGTTTATTCTGGAAAAGGAATACGACCTGGTGCCCGAGGGGGCCCAGCCGCTGACCCTCACCACCCGGACCGACGCGCTGGTACGGCTGCGTTACCGTAAGAAGCCGCGGATGCAGAAGCTGGAAGAGGACTTTCTCATCAGCGACTACCTGGTCAAGAGCAACCGCGCCAACGGGGTGCGCCTGTCCACCAAGCAGTTGAGCTCGCTGAAGGTCCTTACAGCCCGGGGGGCGGCGAAGAAGGCTTGACCTTGCGCGGCTTTCCCGGTCGCGGGACGAAGCGCTGGAGCATGTTGGTTGCCATGAAGGTTGTGCGCGGGTAGGAGTGGTACGCTTCCGTCTCGCCGCGAACCTTGAACTCCGGGGTCACGCTGATCCGCAGGAGTACGAATCCCAGATACGTGGCCATCGTTGCTGCAATAACCCAGTACAACGCCCGGACGCCCCAGGAACTCATCGCCGCGGCGGCCAGCAGCGGCCCGATCATCGACCCGAGACCGTAAAACACGTACAGCGCCCCGGCGGACTGGACCATATCCTCCGGCAGCAACTGGTCGTTCACCGTGGCGATGCTCAGCGAATAGAGCGGCATGGCGAACCCCCCGAAGAGGAACGCCGTTACTGTCATCCAGGGCCCGGCGCCGCCGGCAAAACTGAGCAGCAGCGCCGCCAGCGTCCCCGTCGACGCGCTCAGGACCAGCCCCTGGCGGCGCCCTACTGCATCGGAGACTATTCCCAGGGGCCACTGCATCACCACCGTCCCCACCGAGAAGACCAGCATGAACAGGCCAATCGATCCATCCGGCAGCCCCAGGTTCTGGGCAAAACGGGGGGCCAGACTCAGGTGCGCTCCCGCCACCAGCCCGCTGGCCAGGACCCCGGCGGTGCCCAGGGGAGATTTGCGGAACATACCCATCATCCGGATGCGTACGCTGGCCACTGTGGCCACCCCACTCACGTTGGCCAGGGTGATCGGCAGCAGGCACAGGGACACCAGTATGGAGGTGATACCGAAGAGCTCAAACCCCGAGGGTGGAAAGATACCAATCAGCGGCTGCACCACCCCGATGGAGGCCAGATAGACGATGCTGTAGATCGAGATGACTTGACCCCGCTTTGCGCTGGGGCTGACCACGTTGAGCCAGCTCTCCACCACCACCAGCACCACCGAAAAGCTGACGCCGTGAATCAGTCTGAGGACCACCCACACCACCGGGTTGATCCACAACACGTGGGCGATGGCCGAGGCTGACCCCAGCGAGGCGAACGCCGCAAACGAGCGGACGTACCCCACGTTGCGAATCACCAGCAGAGCGATGAAGGACCCCCCCAGCACTCCGGCGTAGTAACTGCTGCTGATCAGCCCGATCACCGGGTCGGAAAACCCCTCCAGGGATCCCCTCAGGACCAGGGCGGTCCCCTGCAGGGCAGACCCGCTTCCCAGCAGAAAGACGCTGATCAGGATGGAGATGATCGTTGTTGTACGGCTTGTCTCCGGTGTTCCGGCGGTTATCGGGCTGCTCATGAGGTGCTGGCCAATCTACCGCGTTCGGTGGTAGTTCTCAAGTGCCTGCTCCCCTTCTGGCGCCAGCCGGTACACCCCCCGGGAAACCCGCTCAAACCAACCGTAGCTGTTGGTGGAGAGAATCCGCTGGGTCTCCTCGGGGGCGCCCAGCTGGCGCAACCCCCGGGGGGAGCATTCTCCCTCCTGCAGGAGCAGTCGA
>SKHA01000255.1 GCA_007117185.1 Spirochaeta sp.
CTGGCGGGAAAAGACCGGGTTCGCTGGTCTTTCGTGATTCAGGGTATTCCCAACGAAGCGGCTGCCAGAACCATGTCGTTACAGCTCAACAAACGATTCACCCTGAACCTGGAGATAAGTCTTCTTTCTGTCGAGGGTCCTTCCGGATCAAGCTGGCGGCTGGCGGCACTCTCGGCGCCGGGTAAGCTACCTCAAGAGAAAGTCTTTCATGAGCAGGGCGGCTGGCTTTGGGCTCTGGCGGCTCACTATGGAGCTCGTCTGGAGTCTTTAGCCTTTCAGTTGGAGGATTAGCTTGGGGGGCACAATCGAAGACAGATATCGGCCCTTGATCGCTCACACTACACGGCGCTACTCCCCCTCGCGGTAGTTTTCGATGAGCGGGCGGGTCGTCTCATCGTTGCCGGCGATGTACAGGAGCTCCCGGCACTTCCACAGATCCGCGCTTCCGGCGGTCAGAATCCAGTCCTGGGCGGTGACCGCATCCCCCAGGCTGTGGCCGTCCCTGAAGACGATCTGAAAACCAAGACGCCGCAGTATGGGAATAGCCCCGGCCAAATCCCACAGGCGGATTCTGGCGATGTAGCCCAGGTAGCTGCCGGTAATCGTCTTGGCGATGGAGTACACCGCGCTGCCGTTGCACTGAAAGGGGTTGCCCCCCAGAAAACGGCCGGACCGGCGCATCTCCTGGGGCAGGCTGACCATGCCGGTGGTGGTGTAGCCCACCCCGGGGCGCCGGAACGGTATCATCTCTTCAAAAGCCCACAGTTGCGGGTCTCGGGTGCTGCCCTGATACAGAACGTCCTCGCCACTGGAGATGAACAGCTCGCCGGTTCGGGGAAGAAAGAGGGCTCCCTCGGTGATGCGGCCGCCTTCCATCAGCGCCAGAGAGACACCCCAGGTAGGCAGTCGGTTTGCGTACGGGGCGGTTCCATCGATGGGGTCCACCACCCAGGTGGTCCCGCGCAGCGCCCCGTCGATCTCCCCTTGCGGCATCGCCAGCGCCGACTCTTCGCCGATGAAGGACACACCATCTTCCATCAGGGTCTGTCGCAGGTACGTCTCGATTGCGGTGTCGGCGACGGTGACCAGCGAGCGGTCCGCCTTGTGCTCCGTTTCGGGTGTCTCAAAGTGGGTCAGGGCGATGCGCCCCGCAGAGATCATCACGTCGCGAATCGTTTCGGGGTGCCATTTGTTCATCCGGGGAATTGTTTCGGATTAGCGTGTATTTGGCAAGGGAGATGGGCTCTGCTACACTGACGGCGTGTACGGTTACGACGACATCCACGAGAACCTGCGATTCTGGCTGGATCGCATCGTCACAGCGCTCTCCCCGGCGGAGGAGCCCCGGGGGGTGGTGATCTACGACATTGGCTCCAACGACGGCGAGTTGACCATTCCCTGGACACAACCGCCGCATCAGGTGTGCGCCTTCGAGCCGGCGCCGGCGGCCAGAGAGCGATTGGCCCGTCGCATCCGCGAGGAGAAAGGTGAGACAGCGCTGGCGGCGACCCGAATCATCCCGGTAGCCCTGGGGGCTGCTTCCGGTGAGGCGACGATGCAGCTGTACAACGACGACACCTTTTCAACCCTGCACCAGCGTCCCCAGGCGGACCTGCAGCAGTACCGGCTGAGCCCCGCTGGCACCATCACCGTCCCGGTTGAGCCGCTGGATGGGCTGCGTACGCAGCAGGATCTGCCGGACCCACAGGTCATCAAGATCGACGTGGAGGGCGCCGAGCGCGACGTTCTTCAGGGGGCCATGCGGACGCTGCGGTCGGCCCAACCGGCGGTGATCATGGAGTACTCCTGTATCAATACCGAGAACGCCGGATATCGGCGGGAGGAGCTCCTCTCTCTCCTCTCTGCAGCAGGCTACCGCCATCTGTATGGTCTGTACCGCAATCGTGATCGCACCCTCTATACCGCTTCGGCGCTGGAAAGTTGCCGGATCTGGAACGTTGTGGCCCTGCCGGAGACCCTCGCCGGGGTCCTTCACGGGTTCACTCCCCGGGACTGTCTGCCTCCAGATCCCCCGGAAGAACCGTCCCCGGGGGCTACCCCCGCAGGGTGATCTGCCCGATCGCAGCGGTGATATCCTCGACCTGCTGACGGTTTTCATCGCTGGCCGAGGCGACCTCCGCCAGGGATTCGCCGATCTGGGCCAGCCCCTTGCTCACCGCGTCGGTGGTCTCCTGAAGCGCCCCGGTGATCTCACTGACCCGGCGAATCGCCTCGAGCATCTGCCCGTTCCCCTCTTTCATCTCGCTGGACCCGCCCTGAACGGCGCTGGCCATCTCCCGCATCTGCGAGAGAGCCTCCCGGATCTCCGCTCCGCCACTGCGCTGCTCCTGCATCGCCCCGTGAATCTCCGCAAAGACGCTCTGTACGTCCGCCAGCGCTCCGAGAATAGAATCAAAGGTCTCCTCGGAGCTTTTGCTGCCCTCAACAAGCCTGCGAATGAGGTCACGAATCACGTTGATGTCGTTGTTGACCTGGTGAGACTGTTCGCTGGTCATCTCCGCCAGCTTGCGGATCTCGTCGGAGACCACCGCGAAGCCCTTTCCTGCCTCCCCGGCGTGGGCTGCTTCAATGGCGGCGTTCATCGCCAGCAGATTGGTCTGGTCGGCCACACCGGAGATCAGCTCGTTGGCCTCCAGTAGACTCTCGCTGGCGGTGGACATGGTGGCCACGTTGCCGTCCTGTTCCTCGAGTACCTCCCGGGCCTCTGCGGCGGCGCTGTTGAGCCGGGTCAACTGCTCCTGGGCACGGCTGGAGATCGTCCCGATGCTTTCGGTTGAGGAAATCATCTGCTCGATTGCTGCGGATGACTCTTCCACCACCGCTGACTGCTGCTGAACGCTGCCGTCCAGGGATTCGATGTTCCGGGCAATCTCCTCGATTACCGCAGAGGTCTCGGTGACCGTCTGCACCAGGAGGCTGTTGCGGCGGCGGGTTTCGTCCATCTGGCCCGCGATCGCCTGAACCGCCGCGGTGGACCGTTCTGAGCTGCCGGTCAGGACCATTCCGGTTCCGTGAATCGACTCCATCCGTTGAATCACCGTCCCGATGATCTGGTTGAGGGAGGTGATGGCGGTAGCGATGTTGCTGTTCATCACCCCCAGCTCGTCCCTGCCGGAAACGGTAATCTCTCCTGAGAGGTCCCCCCTGGCCAGCTGCTCCGCCGCATCCCCAGCCGAGCGTACCCGACGGGTCACGCTGCGGGACATTCCCAGAGCCAGGAGCAGACCGAACACCAGCGCCGCCGAGGTAGCCCCCAGCAGGATCGCGGTCCCCGTCCGGGCGGTACGGTTCATCTCGGTGTCCAGGGCGATGAGAGTCTGCAGAGAAAGCTCCTGGGCTCGTCGTGCCGCGTCCTCGTACTCCTGGTGGCTGCGGCGAAATGCGCTGAGGAGGTTCTCGTCGTCCCTGCCGGTACGTGAGAAGGTGGCGATGCGGTTGCGCACCACCGGGGTCATCGCCAGCGTCTGAGTTCGCATGCGATCAATCGCCAGACGCATGTCCCAGTCATCCGTCTCATGAAAGACAGTGCCCTCAACCTCGCCGCCAACAAGCATCGCGTTGAGGAAGGTACTCGCTTCGGCAAAGAGCCCTGGCACCCAGTGGATTCGTTCGATCTGCTCCCGCCCGCTGACCACGTTGTCCAGGATCGTCGTTGCCTCGACCACTGCCAGACGGGCCCGCATCACCCCGTACAGTTGCAGCGACGCCTGATTGGTGACCTGTCGCCCGGCGGTACGCAGGGCGGTGATCTGCCAGGTGCCGACTACCCCGGCAACGATGATTATCAGGATGATCGAAGAGAACGACGCGAGCATCTTTCCGCGTATACCAATGGAATGCTTCATCGTCACAGTATACCAGGGGTGACCGCTTTTGCCAGGACCCGCTCCGTGGTACAGTGGAACGGTGAGGGACGACGTAGTAACGGTGGGCGAATTCAATTTTCGTCATGAAGTTGAGCAGGCCAGGGATTTTCTCCAGGACCACGGGATCGAGGGGATCATCTGGTCCGATGACGCCGGCGGACTGTACCCCCCGGTGGGATTCCTGGAGCGGTATCTCCTGAAGGTTCTCGCTGCGCAGGAGCAGGATGCCAGGCGCCTCCTTGAAGAGGTCGGGTTGGGACGATGACAGCAGACCTTCAGGAGGCGCTGGCCGGACTCAACCCCGCGCAGCGCCAGGCGGTGCTGCATCAGGACGGGCCGCTGCTCATCCTTGCCGGAGCCGGAAGCGGCAAGACCCGGGTGATCACCGTGCGCATCGCCTGGCTCATTGAAAAGCTGGGGGTGGACCCGCGGTCCATCCTGGCGGTGACGTTCACCAACAAGGCCGCCGGGGAGATGCGCGCCCGGGCGGCGTCGCTGGTGGGTTCCGCCGCCGAGGTGACAATTCGCACCTTTCACAGCTTCGGTTCGTGGATGCTGCGACGCAACGCCGACGCTGCCGGGCTGCCCCGGGGGTTCAACATCTACGACGACGACGACGTGGTGACCCTGCTGCATACCCTCTACCCGGAGCACAAGCGGGCCACTCTGGGCCGCTACGCCCACATGATCAGCCGTGCCAAAGACTACTGCCTCACCCCGGAAGAGGACCTCTCAGCGATCAGCGAGGACCCGGAGCTGCCCGGGATGTACCGGCGCTACCAGGAGCGGCTCAGGGAGATCGGCAACTCCGACTTCGGCGACCTGATCATGCGCCCGGTGCAGCTCCTGGAGTCGGATCAGGTGGTGGCCGGGCGGATGCGCTCGCGGTTTCGTCACATCCTGGTGGACGAGTACCAGGATTCCAACGTGGCTCAGTACCGCTTGCTGCGGCTGCTCTGCGATGACGCCACCGCTGTCTGCGTGGTGGGGGACGACGACCAGTCGATCTACCGCTTTCGCGGCGCCGAGGTGCGCAATATCCTCTCCTTTCCGGAGATCTTCCCGGACACCACGGTGGTGCGGCTGGAGCAGAACTACCGCTCCACCGCTCCCATCCTCAACCTTGCCGGTGCAGTGGTGGCGCAGAACAGCGACCGTCTTGGCAAGGAACTGTTTACCGAGCGTCCCGGTGGCGAGCTGCCCCGGCTGGTGCTGCTGCCGGATCAGGACGACGAGGTTGCCTGGGCGATCGACCGGGTGCGCCGCAGCGAGCGTGAGGGCGAAAACGGCGAGACAGCGATCCTGTACCGGACCAACGCCCAGTCCCGGGCGTTCGAGACGGCGTTGCTTCGGGAGGGCATTCCCTACCGCATCGTCGGCAGCCTCCGTTTCTACGAGCGCGAAGAGGTGAAGGACGCGGTGGCATTCCTGCGGCTGCTGGCCAACCGCCGGGACGAGATCAGCTTTCGCCGGGTCATCAACAAGCCCGCTCGGGGCATCGGACCCAAGGCGCTGCAGCACATCATCGACTGCCTGGCCCACGCCGAGGGAGACCTCTGCCGCGCCGCCGGTTACGCCATTCCCAAACTGTCCCGCAAAGCCGGGACGGAGGCGGCGGCGTTCGTCCGCATCATCGAGGGTCTGGACCGCTTTCTCGACGGCGGCAGCGGTGACGATCTGGGAGCGCTGCTGAAGGAGACCCTGGAGCTGAGCGGGCTGGCCCGGCACCACGAAGAGCAGGACGAGGTGGCGGGAACGCAGAAACTCCAGAACCTGGAAGAGCTGGGCAACGCTGCGTCCCTCTATCCACCAACCCGGGAGGGTCTGATCGAGTTCCTCGAGGCGATCGAGCTGGACAGTGCCCGCCGCGACGTGGACGACGAGGACGCCCGGATCGTCCTGATCACGATGCACAACACCAAGGGGCTGGAATTTGACCGGGTGATCATCACCGGTCTGGAAGAGGGGCTCTTTCCCCGCAACGACGATCCGGCGGAGCTTGAGGAGGAGCGGCGTCTGTTTTACGTGGCGGTGACCCGCGCCCGGGACGAGCTGACTCTTACCAGCTGCCGGTCCCGGCGGATTCACGGACGGTTCATGGACCTGCTGCCCTCGCGGTTTCTCGGGGAGATCCCCCGGGAGCTGATGGAGGTGGACAGCAGCGGGTATGCCGGCGGCTTTGGCGGCGGTGGCGGCGGCGGCGGTGGGGTGGCGGACCACCCCCTCCCGCAGGGCACCGCAGTGTATCACGACGATTACGGCAGCGGTGTGGTCACCCGGGCCTGGTTTGCCGGCAGCGAGGCCTGCGTCAACGTCCAGTTTGAGACGGGCATGACCGCCCAGTTCTTTCCCGCCTACTCACCGCTGGAGCGGATCGCCGGGGCGGACCGGGAGGCCGACCTGTGGTAACGCCAATGGCAGCTGCCGCGATGGCGGCGGAGCTCCTTCCTCCGGGGCGCTACCTGCGACGCGCCCGGGAGTGGTATCTCTACGATCAGCAGGGTGACCGCTACCTGGACTTCTGGCAGGGGCGTGGCGCTGCGTTTCTTGGACACCGGCCGCCGGGGCTGGCCCGGACGGTGAAGGAAGAGATTGACCGCGGTTTGTGGTCTCCCGCCCCCACCAGGTGGCCGTACCGCCTTGAGAAGGTTCTGATGGAACTGTCTGCCGTCGCTGACGTTCCCTCACTGACCCTGGAACCCCGCCCGCTGCGCTGGTGGCCACTGGCGGGAGTAGTTGCCGAAGCATCGTCGCTCCAGGTGGGCTCGGCAGCGACTGCAGCGGTTCAGGTGGTGCCTCCGGGGGTCCCCGGCACCGGGACCCCCGAATCGCCGGTACTCCTGGCCGCAGCGGTGGTGGGGCTGCAGGCGCTGCTGCGGTATCTTCAGGAGACCGAGGCGCACTCCGAGTCGGCCAGGCGGGTCGAGCTGGCCGGCACCATCGCCTGCCCGCCTGGATATCGGCGGCTGGGTGTGGCGTTCTTCCCCGATCCTGACGAAACGGGAAGGGTGGTCGGGCGGTATGACGCCAATCGTCGTACCGCCCTGGAGTTGGGATTCGTCCTGCCGCCGACGCCGGGCGAGCCGATCATCTGCCCCGGCGTGCTGGGGCGTCGGGAGCTGCGCAACTGGGAGGTTCTCAATGACCGCTGGAGTTGACCATGTGAGCATCGTATTTCTCGACCTGGTTCTCTCCGGAGTGGCCGCGTTCTGTGCGATCATGTTGTGGTCCCTGATCCGCGAGCCCGCGTGGATGCTGGTGATAATCGGCACCATTCTCCGTTTCGGGGAGGTGGTCTTCCAAACATTGAGTCGTTTTGGTATTATCGTCATCGCCGAGGTTGAGCTTGCAGGACTGCCTCTTTTCTGGTTGCTGATGAGGGGTGTACCCCTGTTGTTTGTCATCGCCGGAATTGTCGTGATGATTCGGAACCTGCGGGTCTGAAACCAGGCACCATAATTGAGGAGGATCTGGTATGGGAGCATTATTGGTTGGTGTTGTCTTTGTTTTGTTCGCGATTTACGCGGTTCTGCCGGCGTCGATTCCCTTTGCGCTGCTCAACTGGTGGGAGCAGGTGAAGGTGGTTCTGGCCGGGGGCCTTCCCCTGCTGGCGATTTTCATCGGTCTGATCGCGATCATGATCGGTATCGCCGATATCAAGGACAAGATTGAA
>SKHA01000179.1 GCA_007117185.1 Spirochaeta sp.
AGAACAACCTTCGACTCGGACCAGCCCAGCAACTCGAAGTGGTGATGGATGGGTGCCATCCGGAACACACGCTTCCCTGTTGTCTTGAAGGAGACCACCTGAACAATCACCGATACCGCTTCCATGACGAAGACCCCGCCGATGATCACCAGCAAGACCTCTTTCTTGATCATCAACGCCAGAACACCGATCACCCCGCCCAGGGCGAGGCTGCCGGTGTCCCCCATCATGATCTCCGCCGGGTGGCTGTTGAACCACAGAAAACCCACCGAGGCGCCGGCCACAGCGAGGCTCAGGATTGCCAGCTCACCGCTGCCGGGCAGGTAGGGAATCTGAAGATACGCTGCGTAATCCACCCGTCCGGTCACGTAGGAGAGCACCGCGAAGGTAAGCCCCACCATCAGCACCAGTCCGGTAGCCAAGCCGTCAAGTCCGTCGGTGAGGTTTACCGCGTTGGAGGTGCCGATGAGCAGGATGATCGCAAAGGGAATGTACCAGAACCCCATGTCCAGGACGGGGTTCTTCAGAAACGGAAGGTACAGCAGGGTGGTATCTGCCCCTCCCGAGAGATACAGCGCGACTGTCACTGCTCCGGCAACCAGAAGTTGCCCGATGATCTTGCTTCCAGCGCCCAACCCTTCCTTGTTGCGCCCGCGGATCTTCCGCAGGTCGTCGATCATCCCGATGACACCGAATCCCACCACGGCGCTCAGGGCGATCCAGGTTCGGATGGAGCGGATGTCCATCCACAGGACTCCGGCAAAAACGATGGAGAAGATGATCAGCACCCCCCCCATGGTGGGTGTCCCCGACTTGACCTGGTGGGTCTGGGGACCGTCGCTTCGAATCTCTTCACCGAAGCGCAGGCGCCGCAGAACCCGGATCGTCCAGGGCCCGAAGAGAAACGCCACCAGCAGAGCGGTCACCGCCGCGTAGGCACCACGAAAGGTTATGTACTGAAAGACATTGAAGGGGGTGAAGTATCGCGTCAGGGGGAAGAGCAGCTCCTTAAGCATTCACGGCCTCCCGAAGGTGTTCCAGCCGGAGAGACCGGCTTCCCTTGATCAAAACCGTCTCACCGCCGCGAAGGGCCTCCGCAAGGACCCGGGCCGCTTCGCTGCTGTCGGCGCACAGATCGGGCTTCCGGGTGATCCCGGGTGTATCCGACAACGCCGGCCCCCACTCCTGGTTTCCCACCAGGATCGTCCGATCCGGTGCGAGGGTCCGCACCTGCTGCAGGACCCGGCGGTGCGCCTCCGGTGCGTGGACGCCAAGCTCCTTCATCGCTCCCAGCACGAGAATCAGGGCAGCTCCCGGACGCCCGCGGTGAATTCCGGCGATCGTCTCCAACGCCGCGCTCATCGACTCAGGACTGGCGTTGTAGCTGTCGTCCATGACCACTCGGTCGTGGGAACCATGAAACACCTGGTTGCGTCCCCCCGGCAGGGTAACTGCAGCCAGCCCCTTGCTGATCTGTTCAGGGGTAATTTGCAACAGCCTCCCCAGAGCCCAGGCAGCCAGGGCGTTCATCCCGTTGTGGCGGCCCGGCAGGGGTACCGTCGCTGTCAGGCCATCAATCTCCAGAGCGGTAACTTCGCCGCTGTCCTGGCGGATGACCGCGTTCTGGGCTACCGGTCCGAACTGCCGCACCGTTCCGTTGATCTCCTGGCAGAGGAACCGGGTATACTCCTCCCCTTCCGGAACAAGGAGGGTCTGAGAACCGTCAAAACACGAGGCAATGGCCTTCTTTTCCCGGGCGATCGCGTCGCGGGAACCGAGAAACTCGATGTGGGCGCTGCCGATGGTGGTGATCACCCCATAGTGAGGACGCAGGATCCGCGCCAGGTCCCCCATCTCTCCGGGCCTGCTCATAGCCATCTCGAAGACGGCCACGGCGGCGGTACGATCGGTCTGAAAGACCGCCAGGGGCAGCCCTGTCTCTGAGTTGAGGTTACCCCTGCTGGCGCTCACAGCGGCTCCGGACGCCGCTACCACTGAACGAATCATCTCTTTGGTGGTGGTCTTGCCGTTGCTCCCGGTCACCCCGATCCGGGTCACTCCGGACAGAGCCGTGTCCACGTACCACGCCGCCAGTCGCTGCAGAGCCTGCAGGCTGTTCGGGACAACCACCACCGGCAGCGGCCACGAGCCACCCCCGGCGGGGGCCGCAGCCGTGACAACCGCCGCTACCGCACCGGAATCCCGGGCGTTGTGGATGTACTCGTGCCCGTCGGTCACCGTCCCCGGCAAAGCAAAGAAGAGAGATCCGGGGACACATCGCCTGGAGTCCACGGTAACGGAAAAAATCGGTATTGAATCGGAGGTATGCGGTTCCGAACCAACCGCCGTTGCTGCATCGGACAGGGTGAAGAGGGGATCAGTGACCACGTATGCCCCCGGGAAAGTCGATCCGTTGAATGCGGTCTGCCCGGGCCGGTTCCAGACCGAGGTCTTCTTCGGCGATGGCCCGAATTCGTCTCGGTGAACGCAGCCCGGCGATGCCCACGATCAGGCGCTTGTTCTCTTCAAGAGTTGCGTGATGGCTTCGGTGAATCCTGGTGAGCTCCCGTTCCATCTGGGTGTACCGGAAGGACTGCCAGACATTCAGCAGAAACACTCCGGCCAGAGCGATGAGAAGCGTTGCCATTCCGATCTGTCTGGTTCTGTTCGTCTTCATCGTCACTCCTCCCGTTCCAGAACCCGCAGCTTGGCACTGCGGGAAGCCGGGTTTTCCGCCAGCTCCGCTTCGTCGGGAACCACAGGCCGCTTGGTCAACACCCGGACTGTCATGCTCCCGCCCCCTTCTATTCCTATCGGTTCTGCCGCCAGAGCCCGAAAGGCGTGCTTCACGATTCTATCTTCCAGGGAATGAAAACTGATAATCCCCAGCCGGCCGCCGGGGTTCAGGGCGCGTACCCCACACGGGATCACCCGCTCAAGACGCCCCAGTTCGTCGTTCACGGCGATGCGGAGCGCCTGAAAGGTGCGTGTAGCCGGGTGGATGCGCCCGTGACGGGCCGCCGGAGGTACGGCGCGACGGACGATCTCTTTCAGCTGGTGGGTGGTCTCGATCCCACCGTGGCGCTCCCGGATTATCGCTGCCGCAATCCGCCGGGAATACCGCTCTTCACCGTACCGAAAAATGATGTCCGCCAGCTCCCACTCGGTGCAATGCATCAGCAGATCCGCCGCGGAATCTCCGTCACCGGAGGGATCGATGCGCATGTCCAGGGGCCCATCTTCCTGGATGGAAAATCCCCGCTCCCCTTCACGAAGGTGGAACATCGATATCCCCAGGTCTATCAGGATGCGGTCAAACCGGTCGGGACCGGCCAGTACCTCATCGAACCAGCCATGAACAAAACGAACCCGGGGGTCGGCTGCCAGGCGCTCCCGCGCCCGCTCCAGCATAACCGGATCAGCGTCGATCCCCGTCACAGCACAAGAGTCTGACAATTCCAGAAAACGGGCAGTGTGCCCGCCTCCGCCAAGAGTTGCGTCACAGATCAATGCTCCCGACGGGAGGGGCTGAAACGCCGCCATCACCGCGTCACGCAGCACAGGATAGTGAAACATACTCATGATCAGAAGAAGGAGACGGACCCTCCCAGTTCTTCCGCCGCTTCCTGAAATTCGTCTTCATGAACCTGGAGGTAACTGCCGTATTCCTCCACGTCCCAGATCTCGATGTACTTTTTGATGCCATGCAGAATGCACTCTTTCTTGAGTCCCGCAGTCTCCTTGAGACTGGGCGGTATCAGTATTCTTCCTGCTTTGTCCAGTTCCACCTCCTGTGCCGGGGCAATGATGCGACGCTGCAAAAGCCTCGCCCGTCGGGAAAAGGGGGACGCCGCTTCCATCAGTTTGTCCGAGAGCTGCTTCCACTCCTCCGGTGGAAAGAGCCACAGACAGCGATCGATTCCAGAGGTGATCACCAGAGTGTTACCGGGTACTTCCGCGCGAAGACGACTGGGAATGAGAATTCTCCCCTTATCGTCCAGAGCGTTGCGGTATTGCCCTGTAATCATCCCGTAATCACCACTTTCACCTATTATTTCCCACTATTTCCCACGTTCTTTATATAGTAGGGTACAGACGGGGATTGTCAATGTTTGTAGACAGAATTCCTTCCGGAATAACGCGACGATTCCGCGGAAACAGGTATACGGGTGTAGAGTGGTTATAAAATGAGGTTGTGGAGATTACTGAACAAGAAGGATCAGGAAAGGTTCTGAATCGTCTCCACCAGGTCTATCTTGAGACGACGGTAGTCCAGGTCAGAAAAGAGGGGGTGTTTCTTTTCCAGCCAGGTAAGCCATTCAGTACCCATGCTGCGCTGGGATAATGACTCGTACACCCGGGTAAAGTTGTACAGGTGCTCCTTGATGCGGCGCTCTGCGTAGGTGACCACGGTGTGGGCGTTCATGATGAACGGCCAGTCCGACGCCATCGCCAGCAGCACCTCCCGGGCGGCCTGGTTGAGGGCTCGCTCTTTCAGCCCTGACTCCGCAGGAAAGCGGTGTACCAGTTCGGCCATTCGCTCTATGGCCTGATGAATGTGCTGGTAGATCCAGTCGTTACTTCCGTCCAGCCACACTTCGGCGTAGCCCCGGCTGCCCCAGCTGGAGAAGACCGGTTCCACCGTGCCGGCGGTGCAATGATCCTGCAGATACGCCGAGGGGGTAGAGAGGGTGTACCCGTCGGAACGTCCGGCCTGTTTCTCGTCGTGGGCGTATCTGAACAGCGCCTCCAGCCACTGGGGGCCCTCAAACCACCAGTGCCCGAACAATTCGGTGTCAAAGGGGCTGGTGATTGCCGGCTCCGCCGGGAGGACCTCTCCCAGTCGCCTGCAATGGTCGCGCTGCCGATCGAGAAAATCCCGGGCGTGCTGCTCTACCACCGTCTGCGCCGCGGCGGGATCGTAGATCTCTTTCTGTTCGGTGTCGCCGGTGATGGCGTGATACTTGAACCCGGTATCGATGCGGATATCATCGGTGTGGATGTACGGCCGGATGTAATCCAGTGGCAGGTCGTAGCCGATATCCCGGTAGAAGTCCCGATAGGCCGGATTGGCAGGATATCCCTGCTCTGAGGACCATACCCAGGTGGCGGTGTAGACATCCCGGGGAAACACCGTGACGCCGGAGGGTGTCTCCAGGGGTGCGTAGGTTCCCGTTACCGGCGAGGGCGTCCCGAAGAGAACACCGTGGGCTGCTCCGACGAAATAGCGGATACCGCTGTCCGCAAGAATCCTGTCCAGTCCTTCATAGTAACCGCACTCCGGCAACCAGAACCCCCGGGGCATCTCGTAGAAATACTTCTGATGGGTCTCGATGCCCAGCTCTACCTGGGTGCGAACGATCTCCGGGAAACTGCGGTAGTTGGGCAGGAACGCGTGGGTTGCCGCAGTGGCCAGAAGTTCAATTGATCCCTTGTGGGCAAAACGGGCGAACTCGCGGACGACATTACCTTCGTAGCGGTTGAGCAGATCGTCCAGATCCGCAGTATAGCGCTGGTGGTACATCCGGGCCAGCTGGTGAAGTGTGCCGTCATGGGCGGTGCGCTCCAGCTCCATCTCTGCCAGCTGGATGTTGCTCTCAAGATAACGCTGATAACGCTCCAGCAGAAATTGATCCTGTAGCATGAAGCTCAAGGTTGACGAGAAGGTCATCGCCATGGGAAAGGGAACCGCCCCATCTTCAAGGCGGCGCATCATCCTGAGCAGGGGCATGTAGGTCTCGCTCAACGCCTCGAAGAACCAGCGTTCTTCCAGAAAGGATGCGTGCTCGGGGTGACGGACCAGGGGGAGATGGGAGTGCAGTACCAGAAGTGATCTTCCCAAACCGATTACTCTCCAACCGCCGGGAAGGTGTTTCTTCCAAACGGATCAACTTCCAGATACTCCATCCCGCACAGCTCGTACAACGCCATCTGCTCCGGGGTCATCTGTTCCGGCGCAACCGGAAGATGCATCGGTGGCACGTAGACGCTGTTGGAGATCGCCAGCAGCTCCCGACGGTGGTGATTCTTGGCCACCAGCTGGATCCGATAGTGGGTCTTCTGTCGGGGAATGTGAATGTACCAGCTTGAGTCGGTGAGTTGGACGGGAATCTCGAAGGAATCCCGGATGGTGATCTCCCGGGAATGGTTTGCTACCTCGAGGACCCGCAGGGTCAACCCGTCAAACCCGCTGGAAGCGGCGTAGGTGCGTTTCTTGTGTGAACTGATATTCCAGTAGGTGAAGGCCCAACTGGGATCCCGCAACATGAGAACGATGTGGTTGGTCTCGTAGTGATCCGGGAGTTGATACTCGTCCAGCTGTTCCCCCGTCAGCGGGGTCTCATCATCGTAGACCAGGGCAAACTTCTTCTGCTGAATCCGCACGGTGACGCTGTTGCCCCGCTCTCGCTCTTCCCGATTTTCGGCAATCACCTCGGCAAGCTCTTCGAGCACCGTCGCCCTGTCAGAATCGGGGCCGAGAAGAAGCCCGTTCCGCCCGGCAAGCGCAAAAAGCGCTTCCAGCGAGAGTTCTTCAAGCCTGTTTCGAATCAACCGGTATACCCCCGACGCATGTCCCGATCATGGGAAAAGGCGCGCCCTCTGTCAAGGCCCGTCGGATTCCCCCGTCGGGGCCGGGGCAGTGGTTGTTTCCGCTGCTCTGGCGACCACCCTGAGGGTGGAACGAACCACCACCCGATCGAAGTGGAAATACTCAACGTTGAAGATCGTGATCCCCGGCGGCACGGTGGTCCTCACGATCTCTACCGGTTGAAGCTGGTCGGCGTAGACAAAGCGCTGGCGTCCCACCACCTGCCCCCCCCGAAGTATCCGCGCTTCCCAGGGAAGAGCCGGAGCAACCGATGCCGGGTCGGTCAGGGCGATGACGATCTCACCGGCGGTGACGGCGCTGGCACTGATGGATTGTCCATCCTGAAGCAGCGCGAGAAACGCCGTTCCGGAGAGGGCGCGCACCGGCAGGGGCGGAAGAATCGCCCGGGGGTTGAGTTGACGCCGGGAAACCCCATCCCAGATGGCGAAATCCACCCACGGAACCGGTTCCTCCCCCCTTTCGGGAACTACCATGATCGACCACAGCTCATTCTCATGACGGCGCACCACCCGGGGGTCGTTGTAGGGGATTCCGTTGTTCCAGGAACGTCGATAGTCATCCCGCGGGTGCTGCTCCAGCACAACTGTCCCCTCGGCGACAGGCTGTGGCGTCACGTTGGACCCCACCTCCGGAATGAGTCGATATCCGAAACCCTGAAGGGTGACCCCCGGCTGGATCGCCCGCAACTCTGCCAGGGGCCACTGCCACCCCCACAGTGGTGCCGCCACAATCCCTGCACAAAACAGCAGAACGCCGATCCGTTTCATCGCACCACATCCATCGCGACGAACACCCCGTTGCGCTCCAGAATCCACCCCGGAGGGCCGGAGTACACCGCCGCAGCCCCCGGAAAGCTCCAAATCGCGCTGCGGGAGCGGTACCGATTCTGACTGAAGTCATCCAGTTGTACCGAAACCCCTTCAT
>SKHA01000212.1 GCA_007117185.1 Spirochaeta sp.
CACCAAAGCCGTTATGAATGCACTGCGGCAGGATTCCGCCGAGGCAATCGTTGCGCTCGATGAGCAGCACCCGGGCTCCGCCGTCACGGCTGGCGGAAATCGCAGCGGACATCCCGGCGGGTCCACCGCCAATAACGATCACGTCGTAGGTTGTATCGGCGGTGCTCACAGAACCTCCTCTTTGGTGCGGCGATAGAGAAACACCGAACCGGGACCCCGCTTGGTTATCTCCGTCATCGGAACGTTCAGTTCCCGGGCCAGAATTTCCAGCGTCCGGGGGTAGTCAAAGCTTCCCTGACAGCGCCCTGTTCCCAGCCAGGTACGACGCTTAATGGCATCGTAGGTGTGTGCCGGTATGGGGGAATGGATTGCATCAAGGATCTCCCCCTCGGTGACCTCTTCACAGCGGCAGACGATGCGGCCATAGGCCGGGCTTCGGGAAATGAGTTCCTTCCGCTCCTTATGAGAGAGTGTCTTGAACCGGGGAATACCCTGCCGACGTTCTTCCCACTGCTCTTTCTCGGCAAGCGCAACGCCCTGTGAGCGCAACAGCTCCACCACGTATTCGGCGATAGCCGGTGCGGCGGCGTATCCCGGTGATTCAATGCCTGCCACATTAATCAGACCGGTGACCTCCCGGGCGATCTCGATGAGAAAGTCCCGGGTACTGCCATCCGGGGTGTGGTTGCCGGTGGCTCGCAACCCGGCAAAGGTTGCGATCACGCCTGAGGGAGACACCGACGGTACCAGCCGTTTGGCTCCGGTCAGGATCGTGTTCATACCCTCCCGGGTTACCGCATGGTCTTCCTTGTCGGCGATGGGATCGGAGTTGGGTCCCACCATCGAATTTCCATGGGTCGTCGTGGTGACCAGAATCCCTTTGCCCTTTCGTCCGGGCATGGGAAACAGGACGGTATTCAGGGCAAGGGCATTCTCATCAAAGACGAAATATTCCCCCCGGCGTGCGGTAATCTGAAACGCTTCACCGACACCCGCCATGTGCATTATTTCATCACTGTAGACGCCAGCGGCGTTAATGAACCATTTCGCCTGAAATGTACCGTTGGATGTTTCCATCGCACGTACCGCACCGTCCTGGACTACCATCTTTCGTACTTCGGTGTTCAACAGAAAGGTGACGCCGTTTGTGGCGGCGTTCTCGGCAACGCCAAGCACGCCTTGAAAGGGGTCTACCACACCTGCGGTTGAGGTGAAGAGGGCTCCACTTGTGTCTCCGGAGAGCAGTGGTTCTTTCTCCAGGGCCTCGTCCCGATTGAGAATCTGCATCCCGGAAACACCGTTCTGCCGACCGCGCTCATAGAGGGCGGCCAGTTGTCCCCGCTCTTCCTCGCCGATAGCTACCACCAGCGCTCCGGTCTTGCGGATGGGGATATCCAGCTTCTGAGCCAGGTCGTACCACAGTTCATTACCCCGAACGTTCAGCTTTGCCTTCAGGGTGCCCGGATGGGGGTCGTGGCCGGAGTGGATGATTGCGCTGTTGGAGGTGCTCTGCCCCATTCCAATGTCCGCTTCCCGTTCCACCACGGCAACAGAGAGCTGGTAGCGGGACAGTTCCCGGGCGACCATGGAACCGACAATTCCCGCACCGATGACGATGACATCGTACTGTTGATTCAAAAATGATACCCCTCGAAGAAAGTTGGATCGACGTGCTCATACTATCCTCTAGGCGAACGGTTGTCAAATCGTAAAGAACGTTTGATACTTGTGGTAGATCGTTGGACGAGGCTGCCAGGTCATGGTAGCTTTCCAGCACCCAGGGAGGAGGAGCATAATGAAGAAGTACGTGATGGCCTTTGACGCGGGCACAACCAGCAGCCGGGCGATTCTGTTTGATCACAGCGGCGACATCGTCGCGGTGGCCCAGCAGGAGTTCCCCCAGCTGTATCCCCGTCCGGGGTGGGTTGAACATGACCCGATGGAGATCTGGGCCACCCAGAGCGGTGTTGCCCGCCAGGTTATCGAAAAAGCAGGAATAAAACCCGCTGAAGTAGCGGCGATTGGAATAACCAATCAGCGGGAGACTGCGGTGATCTGGGACCGTGCCACCGGGAAACCGATTATGAACGCGATCGTCTGGCAGGATCGCCGGACCGCTGGGATATGCGACCAGCTGAAGGACCGCGGTCTGGAACCATACGTCAAGGAGGCTACCGGTCTTGTTATTGACGCGTACTTCACCGGGACCAAGGTCTCCTGGATGCTGGATAACGTCCCCGGCGCCCGGGAGCGCGCCGAGGCGGGGGAACTGATGCTCGGGACGGTGGATACCTGGCTGATCTGGAAGCTCACCGGAGGAGCGGTACACGTCACGGACTACTCCAACGCCTCGCGAACGATGCTCTTCAATATCGAAACTCTGGAGTGGGACAGTCGGATGCTCAAGGAGCTGCGGATACCCGAGTCGATGCTCCCGGAGGTGCGTCCCTCCAGCGAGATCTACGGACACACCGATGAGAAGACCTTTGGAGGTGCCCGAATTCCGGTGGCGGCGGCGATAGGGGACCAGCAGGGAGCGCTTTTCGGGCAGGCCTGTTTCGAGGTGGGTATGGCCAAGAACACCTACGGGACCGGATCGTTCGTCCTGATGAATACCGGTGAGAAACGAATCGTCTCCGAGACAGGGCTGCTGACAACGATCGCCTGGGGGGTAGGGGGTACCGTCAGTTATGCTCTGGAAGGGGCGATTTTTGTTACCGGCGCGGCGGTTCAATGGCTCCGGGATGAACTGAAGATCGTTGCCGATGCGGTGGACACCAACTATTTTGCCTCGAAAGTCTCCGATACCGGTGGGGTGTATATGGTCCCGGCGTTCGCCGGGCTGGGCGCGCCCTACTGGGATCAGTACGCCCGGGGCGCTATCGTCGGCCTTACCAGGGGAACCAACCGGGATCACATCGTTCGGGCGACGCTGGAGTCCATCGCGTACCAGACCCGCGACGTGATCGAGTGCATGGAAAAAGACTCCGGCATCTCCAGCACCGAACTGAAGGTGGACGGGGGCGCGTCCAGGAACGACTTCCTGATGCAGTTTCAGGCGGACGTGATCGGCGTTCCCGTACTCAGGCCGAAGATCGTCGAGACCACCGCCCGGGGTTCAGCGTTTCTGGCCGGTCTCGCTTCAGGGTTCTGGCAGGACACAAAGGATCTGGCTACCGCGTTCGAGCTGGATAAACAGTTCGATCCTGGAATCGACGAGGAGGAGCGGAATACCCTGTACCGGGGGTGGCAGAAGGCGGTCACCCGGGCAATGGACTGGGAAGACCGGTAGCCCCACACATGTGAGGGCTATCGGCGGCCGATCAGTTTCTCCAGCTCGGCCCGGTCCAACTCGACCCACAGGGGGCGACCATGGGGGCAGCGCGGCTCCGGCAGTTCGAGAACCTTTCGGGCCAGCTCCAGACCGCTCAGCTCGTCCAGGTAGTCTCCCGCTTTGACCGCCCCGGTGCAGGCGATCCGGGCCAGAAAGGTCCGGTCCAGCTGCTCCTCCAGCCCGCCCAGCTCCAGAACCGTTTCAATGACGGAGCCGATCTGCTGGCTGTACGCAGCAGGGATCGCCTTCAGTTGCCACAGATCATCCTGAAGTCGCTCCAGTATAACTCCCAACCGGGTATATTCCTGAAGGTGCTCCTGAAGACGACTGTCCTGATCCGGTGTGACCTCGAACTCCTGTGGAACCAGCAACGGCTGGGGGATCCGGTCCTCCTGGAGTCGATTGTACCTGAGACGTTCGTGAGCGGCGTGCTGGTCGATGATATACAGACGATCCTGATACTCAACGATATTGAACGTGCCGAAGGCGGTTCCCATGAAGCGTATTTCTGGTGTCGCTCGGCGCTGGTACTGGAAAGAGGGAGACTCCCGTGTGCCAGTACTTCCTGACGACGTTGCGCCCACCGGGTTGGGATCCCGGTACATGGAGCTGTCCTTTGTTCCGGGAGGTCGCGTCGAGGAAGGTGGAGCCGAAAGCCAGTGGTCCGGTCGCTCCGGCAGGTCGACGGAATGCCACGTGGCAGCCCTTACCGCGTATGCCCTGAGATAGTCCCGCACGGTCCGCACGATCCGGTGGTGGATTTCAGCACCATTGCGCAGACGGACTTCCTGCTTCGCCGGATGAATGTTGAAATCCACCTGTTCCGGGTCAACCTCAAGCAACACCGCGGCAACGGGAAAGACCCCACCGTGCTGGACGTCCTGGTAGGCATACTCCACCGCCTGAACCATTCGATACTCACGGACCCGGCGCCCGTTGACGAAAATCTGAATCAACCTTCGGTCCCGGCGGATGATCTCCGGGTGAGCAGCAAGGATGCGACAGGAAAACCCCTCTCCGCTTCCCTCAAGCTCGGTCAGCACCTGGGCAGGGACCGAGTTTCCGTACACCCCGGCGACCCGCTGGGCGGCACTTTGTACCGGAAGGACTTCCTGAGATCCCCCACTGCCGGTAAGGGTGAAGCGAACGTGCGGAACGGGAAGGGCTTTCTCAAGCACCATCGATCGAATCGCCGTTCCCTCCGCCTGGGCTCGGGAGAGAAAACGTCTTCGAGCGGGGAGGTTGGCAAAGAGATCCTGGACGACAACGATTGTTCCCGGGCGCGGTGGGGCGGGCTCGAGGGAGAGCATTCGAGCTTCGCGAACGTGCAGCCGATTGCCGGAACTCTCTATCGTCAGTTCGCTCACCGCAGCAATGCTGGACAGGGCCTCTCCTCGAAATCCGAGGGTACGGGTTTTTTCCAGGTCTTCTATGGTGCGGATCTTGCTGGTAGCGTGGGGTTTCCAGCAGAGGGAAAGATCGTCCCGGGACATCCCGTGGCCATCGTCGTGGACGCGCATCTCCCGGGTGCCACCGGCATCCCAGGAGACGTCTATGGTTCGGGCTCCCGCGTCGAGGCTGTTATCCAGAAGTTCCCGGATAACCGACGCGGGTTTCTCGATTACCTCACCGGCAGCGATCCGACGGGATACTTCCGCCGGAAGGACCTGGACCTGCGGTGGCTTTGTCGTCATCCATCTACTACAACCCGATTTCGGTCTGGATGACAACCGTTGGAGCCATCCGTGGTCGCCCAAACTCGTCGTAGATCAGCTCGCCGTTGCTGTCCCGCAGGGTCGCGGTGGAAACACGGGCAACGATGCTGATGAAGCTGTTTAGCGGGTACATCACGTAGCCGTCAAGGACGGTGTTGGCATCGAAGAGGTTGGCCTCGGAGAAGCTTCCCCAACCGGCGACGGTGGCAGCGAAGGAGACCCGGCGATACTCGAGGCCAGCCTGAATACCGAAGGGAATGAGCCCATCCCTGAGTCCTACCTCAATGAGCAGCTCGTCGTTGTCGCTTCCCTGCCACGAGCCGGAAGGAGTGATCTCCCAGGGCCACAGGTACCCGGCGGTGATGTCGATCAGCCCCAGGATTGACACCGATGCCTCTCCGGCAACTGCCATGGTTGTGTTGCGGAACTCCGGAGCATTCGGCGCAGAGAGATACCGCATCGCATCGGCAGCGAAACCACCGCGAAGACGATCGTAGCCGGGGCCGTAGAACCCCGGCCGGAACGTTCCGTCATAGTTGAGGTACTGCAGCTGATACTCTACCGGCAGGATATTTCCCCGTACCCCCAGAGTCCACCCGAAGTTACGCAGTTCGCCGGTGTTGAAATCTACCAGAGCGCTGGTCTTTACGCCGGAAGAGATCGTGGTCCCTCCAAGTTCTGCTGACTCGCTTACCACGGGAATCAGCCCGCCGGCCTCGGCAAAGCTGACCAGCGAGAAGACCGGAGACCTCATGATGGGTATCTCAAGATCTGCAGCCACATTCAGAAACAGTGGCGCCCCGGTACGAGCGGCTTCAAGAGCCGCATCGGAGTCATCAGGGAGTTCTGTCGGTATCACCGAGGAGGGAGAGCGGTCGATGATGCTGCTCAACCCCACCGCAGCCGGGATAACCGGCGCTGCTGGACGGAAATACAGGCGGCCGCCCACGATGGATGGATCGTTCAGGTCATTGGTGAGTCCCTCGAAACCCCAGTACTGGCGGTCAAATCCGAGGTTGAAACCGATGCGCCGGATGGTAGGGAACTCGGTATCGTTGGCGTAGTTCCTCATCAACAGACCCTGCCCGAGGGTAAGATTCGAAACATTGCCTACTTTGAAGAAGAACGGGTCCCCTCGATCCGCAAACTGGATGTAGCGGATCTTTAGAGCCAGGTCGAGGGCAAGGTCTGACAGTGCTCCCAGAGTGTCACCAGACCAGTCCTGATCGGTACCGAAGGACCATTCGTTATTGCCTTCCGGCTGATACCAGTCGTTACCGTCGAAAATATTGCCGGAATAGGTAATAGGCAGGAAGAACGCCAGATCCAGTCGGCCACGTTGAATACGGGGTTGGAAGACAACCTGGCCCCAGGTCTCGTTGTTGATCGTCACCGAACCTACCTGCAGCCCCATAATCGAGGCGAGCTGTTCGAACAGGCGGTCGCCAAACCCTTCTGAGGGTTCTGAAGGGGCAACTGGGGCGGGCGCCGGTGCGGGAACCGGCGCAGTAGCCGGTGCTGGTGATGCGATTGCCGGGGCTTCCGGTTCCGGCTCCGTGGGTTCCCGGGAGACAGGCTCTTCCGGTGACCGCCCCGGGACCATTGATGGATCAAGGGTTGCGAAGGAGAGGCCCTCTTCCAGTGCGGCAACCCGCTCCGGCGGCCATACCATTGCCACCAGGGGTGATCCGTCAAGGGTGACCCCCTCACCGTTGCCAAGAATCACCGAATCCCCGGTTCCCTGCTCCTCGACGATGATTTCCCCCTCGAAGACGAACGCTTCATCCTGCTCGTCGTCCGAGACCAGTGCAAAGTCCGTTCCGCGCACACCCGCCACGGCGGAACGAGTCTGGATTGTGTACCGTTGTTCTTCCGTAGCGACTCGCGCTGCCACCATACGGACACGACCCCTGCCCAGGGTTGCCCGGGTCTCGCCGGCGCCATTGCGGCCCTGCAGCGAATCCAGCAGGAAGGTGGTGTTCTCTCCGATCCGGGCGATACTTCCGTTCGGCTGCAGCCGAAGCTCAACTCCGCTGCGCCCGGTGATGACCCGATCTCCCGGAGAGAGGGCAAATCCGGGGAAAAACTGCTGCTCCGCACCGGCGCTGTCGAGAATCTGGACCTCCAGATCGTTGTCGTAGTACTCAAGGATCGCTACCGCGTCTTCCTGAGCTATCAGGAGCGCCGCAGGGAACGTGAGGATCATCAGGGTCAACAGGATTATTCGTATGTGTTTCATGCTTTCTTTCTCCCCCTTAGAACGAGATAGTTGTTTCCAGTCCCGCTGAGACGACCCATGGATCGGTCTCAGCAAGGGGGTCGTACACAAGGTCGTACACCAGGGAAATGATTACCGGCCCTGATCGGACATTGATCCGGGCGCCGATAATGGCGTCTTCCGGTGTCCACAGGTCA
>SKHA01000139.1 GCA_007117185.1 Spirochaeta sp.
ATGATTTCTGGGAATATATATCGGGTTGACCGATTGCATCAGCTTTCGGCGGCTTTCAGAGCCGGGATTGGCAGCCGTCCCATTTTCAGCTTGCAGCCGTTCTTCCCATTTTTTCACCCATTCCGCCAGCGGTGATTTCGGGCAAAAACCTGCCGGGGGAGGGTTACCATAGCTCAGAAACCGGAAAAAGCCGGTATCCGCGGCAAGACCGAGAAAGAGCCAATCCGCTTCCTGGCTGGTCGGTTCAAGCGCCAGCGCCGTAATGACCCGATAGACCAGAATTGCCGCTGCAGGGCAACCGGACTCAACGAAGAGCACATCGCCCTCTGCTTCGTCTCCCAGGTGGTGATCGATCACCGCCACCGGTTTGTTCTGTACCCAGGGCTGCACGGTGTCCCCCAGGCGGTCGCCGCCGGGACAATCCAGAATGACTACTGCCTCGGCTTCTGGAGGAGAACTGCCTTGTTCCGGGACATGAAACAGCGGCTCAAACGCCGCGATCTCCTGGCGTTCAAAGGGGCCGGCGTTCACCAGCTCCGCCGAGGCGCCGACTCTGCGCAGCGCCGACGCCAGAGCCAGCTGGCTGCCCAGGCAGTCACCGTCGGGCTCACGATGGCCGACAATCAGAAACGAGGAATAGTTGTGGAGAAACCGCAGCAGCTCCGGTGGAACCTTTTGGACCGGTGGGTCCTGTGGACTGTTCAGTAACGAAACTCCAGCGTCTCCCGGGAGAACTGGTCATCGATGTTTTCTCCGGTGGAGAGGGCACCCCACATCACGTTGGAACGATCCGACTGGACCACCAGACGAAGGTGACTGAACTCCCCATCGAAATAGTACAATGTCATGTACGGCGCGGCTGGATGCCGGGTGAAGACCATCTCAGCTTGAGCGGCCGCCCCGGTAAACCACCTGTTGGGCAGATAGACCGTACCCTGGGACACATCACTGCGGTCGTAGGTAACCTTGTACCCAAGCCTGTGCGGATATACTCGCTGAACCTGAACGGTCAGGGCGGTGATGACCGGTGCCTCTCGCCCCTGGTCCTGAGCGAACACGGGAAGAACCGACAAACCGACGATAACTGTCAGCAGCAGAACACGTAATGCTCTCATGGAAAAATTGTACTACGCCAGACCCAGAGTAGCAAGCATCACCGACTTGATCGTGTGTTTCCGATTCTCTGCCTGGTCCCAGACGCGGGAGCGTTCGCCGTCAATTACCTCGGCGGTCATCTCGTTGCCCCGGACCGCCGGCAGGCAGTGCAGGAAGACCGCACTGTCTGCGCGGTGCATCATCTCCGTGTTGACCTGGTAGGGCTGCAGCAGTTTTTTCCGCTCGGCCGCTTTCTCCTCTTCACCCATGGAAACCCACACGTCCGTGTAGATAGCAACTGCATCGGTGGGAATTACCTGCGGATCATCACTGACGGTGATCGTTCCGGTACAGTCGCTGCGCTCCTGCAGCTCCCTCAGGAGTTCATCCTCCGGTCTGAGCGATGCGGGGCAGATCACTGCGTGGTTCATCCCCATCTTTGCTGCGGCGATCATCAGACTGTTGCTGACGTTGTTGCGTCCGTCTCCGATGTACACCGACGCGGCTCCCCGCAGCGTCCCGACAGCTTCCTCGATGGTCATAAGATCCGCCAGCGCTTGGGTGGGATGATAGCGATCTGTCAGCCCGTTTATGACGGGAACGCCGGACCAGCGCGCCAGGGACTCCACTGTCTGTTGGTGAAACCCCCGAAACTCGATGATGTCGAACATTCGCCCCAGGACGCGGGCGGTGTCCTCGACCGTCTCCTTGGCACCGAGCTGTATGTCCGCGCTGGAGAGGAATACCGGGTGGCCGCCCTCTTCACCGAAGGCGGTCTCGAAGGCCGCCCGGGTGCGGGTAGACCGCTTCTCGAACAGCATGGCCAGACTCCGGCCGCGAAATCGCCCGGGGCGGACACCGGTGGTGTACTCGCTCTTGACCTGGTGTGACAGATCAAGGAGATATCGAATCTCCTCGGGGGAGAAATCGAGCAGTGTCAGCAGCGATCGGTTCAGAAGCGATTTCATTGGTCCTCCTCTGCGGGTTCCGGACTTCCCAGATCAGGAAATGCCATGGGAATCAGCTCACGTACGTGTTCTATGAGGGTGAAGGATATCCCTTTGGTGCACTCCCGGGGAAGTATTTCCAGATCAACCGCGTTGTCTGCGGGAATAATGACCCGTGAGATGCCCCGACGCTGTGCTGCCAGCACCTTCTCCTTGATCCCGCCAACGGCGAGAACCCGCCCGGTGAGGGTAATTTCACCGGTCATCGCCAGATCCGAGGGGACGGGGGTCGCCGCCAGGGCCGACAGCAATGCAGCGTACAGGGTGATCCCTGCGGAGGGACCGTCCTTGGGTATTGCCCCCTGAGGTACGTGGACGTGAATGGTCTTATCCTGACGCCGTCTGGCCCAGCCGGTGGTGTCCCTGTTGGAGAGCAGGACGCTCAGAGCGGTCCGGGCGCTCTCTTTCATCACCTCACCGAGGCTGCCGGTCAGGATAAGATCTCCTTTTGTGTCCAGCAGCGCTGCCTCCACCGAAAGGACCACTCCGCCGTTTTCCGTCCAGGCCAGACCGCGAACCAGCCCCGGGGGGGTATCCGTGACGTCAACCAGATCGTGACGGTATCGCGGAGGTCCCAGCAGCTTCCGCACCGTGGCAGCGCTGACGGTGCGCTGGTACTGCTGGGGCTCGCGGTTCTGTTCCAGGGTTTCCCGAGCCAGTTTGCGGACCACCGAGGCGATCTGCCGCTTCAGACTGCGTACCCCGCTCTCTCCGGTATACTCGTTGATCAGTGCCTTCAGGGCATCCTCGCGAACGGTGATCTTTCCCGCAGCGAGTCCGTTTTCCCGGAGCTGCTCCGGGATGAGAAACTGCCGGGCGATGTGGCGTTTTTCCATCTCGGTGTATCCGGGAATCTCGATCACCTCAAGGCGGTCCCTCAGGGGTGCAGGAATGGAGTGGAGCGAGTTGGCGGTGGTCAGAAAGGTCACCCGGGAGAGGTTGAAGGGTAGTTCGATGTAGTGGTCTGAAAACGCACTGTTCTGTTCAGGGTCAAGAACCTCCAGGAGCGCACTTGAAGGGTCGCCCCGGTAGTCGTTGCCGATCTTGTCGATCTCGTCGAGGAGTATTACCGGGTTCGCAGTGCCGGCGCGCTTCATCGCCTGGATGATTCTGCCGGGCATCGCCCCGACGTAGGTCCGTCGGTGCCCCCGAATCTCCGCTTCGTCCCGTACGCCTCCCAGGGACAGTCGGACAAACTGCCGACCCAACGCCCGGGCCATGGATTTACCAAGAGACGTCTTGCCCGTTCCCGGGGGGCCCACAAAGCAAAGAATGGGGCTTTTCATCTCGCTGTTGAGGGTGTGTACCGCGATGTACTCCAGCAGCCGATCCTTGGGTTCCTGCATGTCGTAGTGGTCTTCGTCCAGGATTCGTGCCGCGTTGGCCAGATCCGGCAAAGGTTGGTCGGGCTCATCCCGTTCCGTCCAGGGGAGCTCCATGAGCCAGTCCAGATAGGTGCGGATGATACCCGACTCCGGTGAGACCGGGGGAAGACGCTTCAGCCGACTGGTTTCTTTGGCGATCTGCTGGTGTACCTGCTCCGGGAGTTGCAGCTCTTCGGTGCGTTTCTGGATATCCCGCAGGATATCCTCCTCCGGTTCGTCGTGACCAAGCTCGCGGTTCAGCTCACGGATCTGCTCGTTCAGAAAGATCTCTCGCTGGTTCTTCTCCATCCGTTTTCTGACGCGGTCCCGAAGGGAACGCTTGAGTTTAAGAAGCTCCACCTCTGAAGCGAGAAGTTCCACAATGCGCTGTGTGCGGGTCAGCGTTGAGGGTTCCTGCAGGAGAGGAACCCGTGCCGCTGCCGGCAGGGCCGCGTGCCCCGCCACCAGGTCCACCAGCCGGTCGGCGCTCTCTGCGGCGGCAATTTTTCGCTGGGTTTCAGAGGTGACCGACCCCGACAGGGCGGCGTACTCCTTGAATGTGGCCTGGAGCAGGCGGGTCAGCTGAGGCAGTTCGCTTCCGTTGTCCGTCCGATCAGTTTCTACCGGCCGAACGTTCCCGTGCAGCAGCGTGTCCGTAGGGGTGACATCGTCTACCAGGACCCGTTCCTGTCCTTCCAGAAGGATTCGGAGGGAGCCGTCGGGCATCTTCATCAACTGAAGAATGTGACAGACGGTACCGCAGGTATGGAGGTTGCCGGCGTCCACCTCCTTGTCTTCCTGTAGCAGGTTGACAACAACAACCCGACGATCTGTTTCCATCGCCTGCTGTACCGCCCCACGACCCAGGCTGTGGGAGACTACCACGGGAAGGGTTACCCCGGGGAAGAAGACCGACTCCCGGTTGGGCAGCACGGGGCGGTTTGTTCCCCGATCCCTTCCGGGGAACAGTTTCATGCTGATTTCTGGATCTGTTCGACGTTCGGCTTCTGTCCGTTCACGATGTCATCTCGGGTGATGGCGACCCGTTTCTGGCCCTCCATTGAGGGGAGTTCAAACATCAGGTCGGTCATCAGCCGTTCGACGATGGCGCGAAGCCCCCGCGCGCCGGTGCGCTGTACCAGAGCCTTCTCTGCAATCGCTTCCAGGGACCCTTCTTCGAAGACAAGTTCAACCTCGTCCAGTCTCAGTGCAACCTGATACTGCTTGATGACACTGTTTCGGGGCTCCCGAAGGATACGGGTGAGGGCATCCACATCGAGGTCTTCCAGAGTCACGTGGATCGGCAGCCGCCCGACGAACTCGGGGATGAGGCCGAACTTGATCAGGTCATCCGGATGAATCTGCTGATAGAGAGAGACAAGGTCCTTCTCAGCTGAGGTCTTAACGTCCGCCCCGAAGCCCATGGGCTTCTTGGAGACCCGTGAATCAATGACTCGATCAAGTCCTACAAAGGCACCGCCAACGATGAACAGAATGTTGGAGGTGTTGATGCGAATCATCTCCTGACTGGGGTGTTTTCGACCGCCTTGCGGAGGGACCGAGGCGATGGTGCCCTCGATGATCTTCAGCAGCGCCTGCTGGACCCCTTCACCCGAAACATCCCGGGTGATGGACGCGTTTTCGCTCTTCCGGGCAATTTTGTCGATCTCATCGATATAGATGATTCCCCGTTCGGTAGCGGAAATGTTGCCGCCGGCGCCCTGATACAGTTTCAGCAGGATGTTCTCCACGTCTTCGCCAACGTAACCTGCCTCGGTGAGGGTTGTGGCGTCGGCAATGGCAAAGGGGACTTTCATCTTTCGCGCCAGGGTGCGCGCCAGGAGAGTCTTTCCCGTACCGGTGGGGCCGATCAGCAGGACGTTGGACTTCTCAAGCTCGATCTCGTCTTCCAGGTCCACTTTGTGACTGATGCGCTTGTAGTGATTGTACACCGCCACGGCAAGAGTCTTTTTGGCCTCGTCCTGACCGATTACGTACTGATCAAGGTACCCCTTGATTTCCTTGGGGTTGGGGATGTTGTCGAGAATCGCCGAGGTGAGAATATCGTCTTCTTCGTCAATCATGCGCTTGCACACGTTGACGCACTCGTCGCAGATGTAAACCCCGGGACCGGCTATCAACCTGCGCGCGTGTTCAGCCTTTTTGCCGCAAAACGAGCAGGTCTTGCCGTTTTCATTTTTCTGTTTGATCATTGCCACCTCGTACCAGAACTTCGTCCACTATACCATACGCGACGCTCTCTGTGGCGGACATGAAGTAATCCCGCTCCAGATCGGATGCGATCTGTTCTGTTGTCTTTCCGGTGTGAAGGGCGAAGTAGTCAATGAGCATCTTTTTTAGGCGGACGATCTCCCGTGCCTGGATTCCGATGTCTGTGGCCTGGCCCTGGACACCACCCCATGGCTGGTGAACGAGAACCCGGGCAGAGGGCAGGCTGCGCCGCTTGCCGGCGGCACCGGCGGTGAGCAGGAGGGCAGCCATCGAAGCGGCCTGACCCATGCAGATAGTCTGCACGTCCGGGCGGATGTATTGCATCGTGTCGTAAATCGCCAGTCCGGAGGTCACTGAACCGCCGGGGCTGTTGATGTAGAGGTTGATGTCCTTCTCCGGGTCCTGACTCTCCAAAAAGAGCATCTGGGCGACCACCAGGTCTGCAGTCACGTCGTTGATGGGGCCGTCAAGAAAGACGATCCGGTCTTTCAGGAGGCGGGAGAAAATATCGTAGGACCGCTCTCCAACTCCGGTCTGCTCCACCACGATCGGGACCAGATTGTTATTCTGTACATTCATGGGCAGAAAACTACTCATTCTCCTTGATCAAGTCCACATACTTTATTGCCGCACCGGCCTTTATTGTACTTGCCTCAAGCAGGTTGTCGAAGAGTTTGCGCTCGGCAAGCTCCTGTTGCACGTAGGAGAGCATGTTGTTGCTGCGATAGTACTCTACAATGCGCTCAGCATCGGCATTACGTTCCGCCGCGTCTTCGCGGATCTGGGCGATAGCGGCTTCTTCATCGACGGTGATCTCTTCCTGCTTCATCAGCTCCTGGACGATGAGGCTCCGCTTCAGTCGCTCTGTCGCCGCCGGGCGCCACTCCTGGAGGATCTGTTCTCGGGTGCGCCCCTGCATTTCCAGAAGCTGCTGGAGCTGTTCCGGGGAGATGCGATACTGTTCGGCCATCCCGCGCCAGCTTGACTCCAGTTCGGTTTCGATCATGGAAGCGGGTACTGAAACGGTGGAGCTCTCAAGGAGCTGCTTCATCAGGTCATCGATTTTCATCCCTCGAACGCGTTCAGTGGCGGTTTTTTCAAGGCGTTTACGCACGTCTTTGCGAAGGTCCTGGAGGGTTTCGAACTCGTCACTTACGTCCTGAGCGAACTCGTCGTCAAGATCGGGGATATCGCGCATCTTGATCTGGATGACAGAAGCGCCGAGTTTCACCGTTCTGCCCTGCAACGACTGGGTCTGGTGATCCTGATCGTAGCTTTTCTCAATGACAGTACTTTCACCCTGTTTGAGTCCGATTATCTCTTCGTTGATTTCGTAATAGTTTGGCTGACCCACCACTACCTGATAGCTTTCCTGGCGGGTCTCTTCCAGTGGCTTGTCCTCTTCGTCCAGCTCGGTGACGGTGAGGGTGACGATGTCTCCGGCGGCGACGGCACCGTCTTCTTTCTCCACTACCAGAGAGTTTTTCTGACGAAGTTCTTCCAGCTCATTGTCTTCGTCCGCTTTGGTGATCTTGACCTTGGGTTCCGTTACGGTGAGTCCCTTGGCGGGGCCGGGGGTTACCTCGGGATACACATCGTAGGTGACGCTGAAGGTGAGGTCCTCTTCCAGGTCCAGTTCCAGGTCTTCGTCCACCAGGGTCGGCCGGGCGTAGGGGAGAGGGCGCTCTTCGATGTTTTGAAGGGTTTCCTCCAGGGCGGACTCGATGATCTCCTGCAGCGCTTCGG
>SKHA01000261.1 GCA_007117185.1 Spirochaeta sp.
CGTGACCGGCTCGCCGAGCCCCTTGCGGCCCTGCTCGAGAAGATAACGAAGGCGTTGAATCACAACCTCGAACTCAAGATCGAGCTGGGAGAATTTTTCCTCGTCCGCCTCGATGATATCGACGACGTTTCGGGAGTCGTCGCCCAGGAAGCCGTCGGCGGTGATCACGCCGGGCTGCATGTTTTCTTGAGCTTTTTTGTATTGGGGAGACATCTTCATACCAGTATCCTCTTCCTGTGCAACGTTATGCGAACTTGTCGAAGAAAATGTCGTCTGCCGACATGTTGTTATCCGACATCACCTTCATACACGCATCAAGCATACCCGGGCTCCCGCAGAGGTAGCCTTCCTTGCTCTTGTCTTGAGATATCGTATTTTTGAGGTATCCGTCCAGAACCTCTGTGATCAGGCCGGTGGGGCCGGTCCAATTATCTTCCGGCTGTGGTTCGCTCAACGCGGGGATGAAATGGAAGTTCTCGTTCTCCTCATCAAGCTTGTAGAGCCACTCCAGGTAAAACACGTCCCGCTTGGAGCGGGCGCCGAAGAAGTACCAGATTTCACGGTCATTCAGGGTTCCCTTGTCGATCATGTCCTGGAAGATACTCTTGAACGGCGCCATCCCGGACCCGCCAGCGACACAGATCATCTGGGCGTCTGTGTCACGGACCTGAAAGTCCCCGAACGGTCCGACAACCCGAATCTTCTGCCCCTCTTTCAGGTGCTGATGGACGTAGCCGGTGACGATACCCCCCGGTACCAGGCGGATGAGAAACTCGACGTGCTTCTTGTCGCTGGGGGCCGAGGACATCGAATACGCCCGCATCGTCGGGTCCTTGACCTTGTCGTACGGAGGGGCCTCAAACTGGCCGTACTGCCCGGAAACGAAGGTGATCTCCTTGCCCTCGGGGAGTTTGCACAAAACTTCCTTGATGTCGTGAGTCACGTCGGTGATCTTCTCGATCACCGTGGTGTACTCCTGCACATAGAACAGTTCGTCCGGGATCTCGATCTCCAGGTCCTGCTTGAGCTTGATCTGGCAGGAGAGACGGACGTTGTTCTTCATCTCCTCGTCGGTGAGGTAGGGGACCTCTGTGGGCATCAGCGGTCCCACGTCGCTGTGTACGGTGACCTTGCAGGCACCGCAGCTTCCCCGTCCGCCGCAGGCGCTGGGAATGAAAATTCCGTGCTCCGAGAGACCGAAGAGCATCGGCTGCCCACCGGTGACGGTCAGCTCCTTCTTGCCCTTGTTGATGTCAATTTTGATCTCACCGTAATTGTTTACAATCTTGTCGGTAATCGAGATCAGCGCTGCAAGGGCGGCGGAAATGCCGCCAATCGCCGCAGGGGCGATAAAAAATATCATGTCCATTCAACGTTCTCCCTGAATCGTTCCGTTATTGTACTGCCAGCATTCCCGAGAAGCCGATAAACGCCATCGCCATGAATCCGATGGTGATCACTGTAATGCCTGGCCCCTGCAGACCCGGGGCGATCTTGGACTTGTCCGTCTTCTTGCGAATCGCCGAGAGGAGCATGATCGCCAGCCACCACCCGAGGCCGGACCCCAGCCCGTATACCAGGGACTGGACAAAGGTATAGCCACGGATCTCCATGAAGAGGGAAACACCCAGGATGGCGCAGTTTACCGTGATCAGCGGAAGGAAGATTCCCAGGCTCAGATACAGCGCCTGGGATACCCGGTCGATGATCATCTCCAGCATCTGTACCGCCGCGGCGATGGAAATGATGAAGACAATGAATCGCAGATACTCCAGATTCAGGGGAATCAGCACGTAGTTGAGGATTGCCCAGTTGATCCCGGTTGTCACGGTGAGGACGACAGTTACCGCCAGCCCCAGACCGTTGGACGACTTCATGTCTTTGGAGATGGAAATGAACGAGCACATCCCCAGAAAGTTGGCCAGTAGAATGTTGCTGGTGATGATGGACGCGAAAAACAGCGAAAAAGGGTTAATCAGTTGCGTTGCGTTCATGCAGCGGCTCCTTCTCTGTTCATGACGGTCTTACCCGCCCAGATGATTATTCCCAGGAGGAAAAACGCACTCGGTGGCGTCACCATGATGATCCACGGCTCGAAAGAACCGGGGAGAACCTGAAAGCCAAAGACCGTGCCAAAACCGAGGAGCTCACGGACAAAGGCAATTGCCAGCAGTACTGCCATGTATCCAAAGCCGCTGGTGGCACCATCCCACGCCGAGATCAGCGGCGGGTTGCTCTGGGCAAACGCTTCAGCTCGGCCCATGATGATACAGTTGGTGATGATGAGACCCACATACGGTCCCAGGGCCCGACTCATGTCAGGCAAATACGCCCGGAGCAGGATGTCCACAATGATGACGTAGAACGCGATGATCAGCGTCTGAACGATCATCCGCACCTTGCGGGGAATAAGTGATTTCATCAGAGAGACGGTAAAACTGGAGAGGGCCGTAACGAAGGTTACCCCCAGGGTCATGATCATCGTGTTTGCCAGGAGGTTGGTTACCGCCAGAGCGGAACAGATACCCAGCACCTGCATAAAGATCGGGTTGCTGGTCCAGATATTTTCCTTGAGAATCGCTGAAGGGCTGCTCATACATTACCTCCGTTCAGAATATCCGCCAGTCGCTGCAGTTCGTCCCGGAGGATCACGCCCATGCTCTCGCTGGTTCGTGTTGCGCCGGTTATCGCGTCCATCACTCCACCGTCCGGATCGGTGTCACCGTCTCCGGGAGAACCCACCCGGACAGCTCCGTCGACGATGCGCTGCCCCCGGAGCTGGTCCTTGAACCAGTCTTCAGTGATGCGACCGCCCAGGCCGGGAGTCTCGTTCTGATCAACAATCTCGATTCCGATTGTGCGCTCCAGGTCGGCGGTGACCGCCAGGACACCCTCGATGGGGCCCCAGAGCCCTGCCCCGACAAACTCCTTGGCAACCACCGTCCTTCCGTCAATCTGTCGACGGAAGAGGGTAATCTCATCTCGAGTCAGCTGTTCAACCTCCGAAAATTGCTGTTGAACCTCTTCGGGTGAGGAAAAGGGAATGCCCATTGCGGCGAGGATGGACCGTTGTCTGGCCAGTTCCCGATTCAGCTCCACCAGGGGCCGGGTGGTCTCGTTGGCAAAGGAAAGGAAGAGGACAAAGACAAAGGAAACCACAAAGGTGAATACAACGGTATACAACAGACTCTGCTTGTTCATGCGGATACCTCCTGCGTTGCCGGGGACGATGCCTTTTTCGGTGGCGACTTTGCCGTTTTCTTCTTCGCCTTGGGCAGGATCTCGTCCAGCAGGGACGCAAAGGTATTGCCGATCATGATTCCGAAGCTGGTCCCTTCGGGGAATCCGGCGAAGACGCGAACTGTCATGGATACCAGACCGATGATGATTCCATACACCACCTGCGCTGATGGCTTGTTGGGAGCGGTAATGGGGTCGGTGGACATGAAGACCGCTACGTACAGGATACTACCACTCATCATGTAGGCTGCCAGCGGTACCAGCGCGCTCACCGATTCGAAGGAGGAGGGGGTCACCCCCGGTATAAGACCGGCGAAGTAAAAGGCAGCGGCGGAGATAAGGGCTCCCAGAAAGGTGAAAAGCATGGGACGCCAGTTGGCTGTCTTGGTGATAAGCAGGTACGCCGCCGCCAGCAGGATCAGGACTACGCTGGACTCTCCGATGGACCCGCCGCGAAAACCCAGAAACTGGTGCAGCAGATTCGGAAGTTCCCCGTTGTACATCAGCCCCAACGGCGTTGCTGAGGTCACGGTGTCAACGGCTCCTCCGGTTGTACCGAACAGGCCGGTCAATGAGCCTCCCTCGATCCGTGCCGGGACGAGCCATGCAGAGTTATATGGGACGGGAAAGGAGAGGAAAATGAAAAGTCGACCGGCGATTGCCACGTTGAAGACGTTTCTGCCAAAGCCGCCGTACGCCTCCTTGGCCAGCGCGACTGCAAAAATAATACCAACCGCACTGATCCACAACGGCATCGCCGGGGGTAGCGCCAGGAGATAAATCATCGACGTAACCAGAACCGCCTCGCTGACTTTCTTCCCCCGGTGGCGGGTAAAAAGGTACTCCGTCAGGATAGCCGCGGAAAAGACAACCACCATTTGTGCCAGTACCCGCCATCCGTACAAGAGAACGGAAAACAGGAGTATCGGGACCATGGAGTACACGACCCGTCGCATGACATCCTGCTTCTGAAAGATGTTCTCCAACACAACGCCTCCTCATATTTCTGACTAAAACGAACCACAAATATAGATACGTTTTTATCTGCACGAGATTATAGCAAGAGAGGGTGTCGTTCGTACAGTGTTATTGCTGATAAACTCAGTCATAAAAGCAGAAACCGCTTTTCCGGCGGTGGGTTTCAAAAGCGTCAGCGATTTATTACATTAAGCGAAAGCTCGCACCGTAGCAAATCTAAGGAGATCGCAATGGAGATGAACGCACTTCTGGAGATAACCGAGGGGATCCTTGACAAAGCCCGCGTCGGGATACTGACCACGATCGGCCGTGACGGCCGCCCCTGGACGCGCTGGATGACCCCGGCAATGCTCCGTGGTCAGAAAGGGACGATTTACGCCATAACTGCTGAAGGGTTCCGAAAGGTGGAACACATCAGGGAGAACCACAACGTCTCCTGGATGATCCAGAAGAACACCATGGACGAAGTCATCCACCTGACCGGCAAAGCATCGATTGTGGACAACCCAACGCTGAAAGCGGATGTCCTGGAAGCGATCGGAGGGCATCTCGGTAATTTCTGGCGCCTGAATCGGGAAAACCTTGAGCTGGTTGTTATAGAAACAGTGATAGAAGAAATAGATTATTATGATCCCATGAAGGGAAGCCGCGCCAGCAGCGCCGTGCATATCTGAAACATGAAAGGCAAGAACAAATGAGTGATTTGAAGAAGTACAAGAAAGACTTTCTTCTGAAGGCGTTGAAGGACATGCTTCTCATCCGCCGCTTTGAAGAAAAGACCGCCCAGATGTACGGTCTCCGGAAAATCGGCGGCTTTCTCCATCTGTATAATGGACAGGAAGCGGTAGCGGTGGGCGCAGTCGCGGCGGTGGACCTGAAAACGGACTACCTCCTGACCTCCTACCGCGATCATGGCCACGCCCTGGCGGTGGGCATGAAGCCTGAATCGATCATGGCTGAGATGTTCGGCAAGATCACCGGGTGCGCCCGCGGCAAAGGCGGCTCAATGCATATGTTTGACGTTGAACGCCATTTTCTTGGCGGCAACGGAATCGTTGGCGGGCAGATCCCCATGGCAACGGGGGTAGCGTTCAAGCAGATGTACGACCAGGACGGCGGGGTGACCCTCTGTTTCTTCGGCGACGGGGCAATTCATCAGGGTGCGTTTCACGAAAGTCTGAACTATGCGAAGATCTGGAACCTGCCGGTAATCTACATCGTGGAAAACAACCATTTCGGTATGGGTACTGCTGTCTCCCGGGTCTCTGGAGTTGATGATTTTTCCCTCAAGGCTGCCGGGTACGACCTGCAGGGGAAGGTGATCAACGGCATGGACTTCCTGGAAGTCTACGAAGGGATCTCGGAGGTGGTAAAGGACTCCCGGAAGAACGGCAACGCCTGGCTGCTGGACATAAAGACCTACCGGTACAAGGGCCACTCCGCCAGTGATCCCGCCAAGTACCGGACCAAAGATGAGCTTGAATCCTACAAGAAGCAGGACCCCATCATCAAACTGAAGAGTCAGATGATTGAGGCGAAGTTGATCACCGAGGACGATTTCAAGGATTTCGACGAGGAGATCAAAAAAGCGGTGCAGGACGCGGTGGACTTTGCGGACAAGAGCGAAGAGCCGGCGCTGCACACCATCTACGAAGACATACTGGCCTGACCGAGCCGGAAGGAGATACAGGATATGCCGGAAATACAGATGCGTGACGCGATCCGTCAGGCAATGGATGAAGAGATGGCCCGGGACGAAAAGGTCTTTCTTCTTGGTGAAGAAGTAGGCGAGTACAACGGAGCCTACAAGGTCAGCAAGGGATTGCTGGACAAGTATGGAGAGAAGCGCGTCCGGGATACGCCCATCGCCGAGCTTGGATTCACCGGTCTGGCGGTGGGGGCGGCAAGCGTCGGCCTGCGACCCATCGTAGAATGGATGACTTTCAACTTCGCCCTGCTGGCACTGGATCAGGTGATCAACAACGCCGCCAAGATGCGCCACATGTCGGGTGGACAAATGTCCGTTCCCATCGTGTTTCGCGGCCCCAACGGCCCGGCGGAGTACCTCTCATCGCAGCACTCCCAGGCTCTGGCCAGCTACTTTGTCCACGTGCCGGGCCTCAAGGTGCTCGCTCCCTCCACTCCGTACGATGCCAAGGGCCTTCTCAAGAGCGCCATTCGAGACAACAACCCGGTTGTGTTTCTGGAGAGCGAGATGTCCTACGGGTGGACCGGGGAAGTTCCTGAGGAGGAGTACCTCATTCCCATCGGTAAAGCTGACGTGAAGCGGAAGGGCAGCGACGTGACCCTCATTTCATTTTCCAAGCCGGTCCGTATGGTCCTTGAGGCGGCGGACCGCCTGGCAGAGATGGGCATCGACGCCGAGGTGGTGGACCTGCGCAGCCTGCGCCCCCTGGACGAAGAGACGGTGTACGCCAGTGTCCGCAAGACAAACCGGGCGGTGATAATCGATGAGTCCTGGCCAATGGCCAGCGTGGGCTCTCACGTTTCATGGCTGATATCCCGCAACTGTTTCGACGATCTGGACGCGCCGGTAGAGCTGGTTTCCAGCGAAGACGTGCCGATGCCGTACAACCACAAGCTGGAACTGGCGGTACAGCCGTCTGTGGACAAGATTATCGCCGCTGCGAAGCGCGTTTCGTATAAGGAGTAGGGCATGGCCGAAAAAATTCCCATGACAGCGCTTTCCCCAACCATGGAGGAAGGCACCATCGTGAGCTGGAGCGTCAAGGAGGGAGATCAGGTTTCCTCGGGAGACGTTCTGTGCGAAGTGGAAACAGACAAAACCAGCGTTGAGTATGAATCCACCGAAGATGGCACAATTCTCAAGATCGTCGTGCCCGCAAGCGGCAGTGCCGTGGTTGGACAGACTATCGCCATAATTGGTGAGAAGGGCGAAAAGATTGACGATCTTCTGAAGAGTCTGGAGAGCGAAGGCGGCGCTTCCTCATCCTCTGCAGCGGCAGAAAAGAGTGAGCCGGCGCCGAAAGCGGAGGCAGCCGGGCAGAAGGAAGAAGAGAAGGTCGACGCAAAGGTCGAAGAAGTCTCCCCGGCGAAGACGTCCGGCCATGAACCGCCCCCTCCGGCGGCAGCGGCCAAAGGTGGGTCCGATGGTTCGCGCATAAAGGCCAGCCCCTTGGCGGTCAAACTGGCAGCGGAACGCAACATCAATCTGGCCCTGCTCAA
>SKHA01000345.1 GCA_007117185.1 Spirochaeta sp.
CTCCTCCATCACCATCAAAGAGATCTTCCTTGCCGTGGAAGAGGGGCTGGACCTCACACCCTGCACCGTCTGCACCGGTTTGGAAGCGGAGGATCCCTGCGTCCGGATGGATGAATGCCTGGTAAACTCGGTGTGGCGCGAGGCTTCTGAGCATATTCTCTCCTACTTTGAAAGCATTACCCTCGCAGCAGTTCTGGAAAAGAACCAGGATCAGGTCAATCTTCTCCTTCAGCGCCGGGCGGCAGCGGCGGATTCTTGACGGCACTGCTCCGGAAGTGCAGATCAAGCTGCGGATAGGGTATCTCTATTCCGTTGTCCCGAAACGCCCGCCAGATCTCCAGATTTGTCCAGCTGGTGGCGGGGATGCGTTCCCTGGCATCGGTTATCCACGTGCATAATCTCACGGTAATTCCTGAATCATCAAACGAGGCAACCCGGTAGCGCGGCTCTTCGGTAGCGACTCTCCAGGGATTTCGCAGCGCAACCCCCGCGAGGACCTCACCGACAAAATCCAGATCGCTACGATAGCTTACCTGAACGGAGTTGCAGATCAGGATGGACAGGTCATCGTAGGAGTAATTGTGCATCTGACTGCCGGTAATCTTTGAATTGGGAATGATCAGCGTCTCGTTGGTGACGGTGTTCACTATCGTGTGGATGATCTTGATCTCCTTGACCGTACCTTCTATATCGCCAACCAGGATGCGGTCGCCCTCTTTGATGGGGCTGGTGAAGATGATCACCACCCCGGCAAAACTGTTGCCGACAACGTCCTGCAACCCGAAACCGAGGCCGATACCCAGTACACCAAAGATCACCGTGAGTGAAGAGAGGTTGATCCCGATGATACTGAGACCAATGATGATCGCCAGCCCCTGGACGCCGAAGCGCATAATGTTCAGCAGGGAGAACTCCCGGGCGGGCTCCAGTCTAAGGCGCCCCACGAAGCCGCGCTCCACCACCTGTCTGGCAAGCCGAGCGAGCCACCCGGCAAAATAGAAAACAGGGATAACGAGAATGATCGTTACCAGCGAAATGGACGTGTTTCCGGATGTGAGCAAAGGTTCGTTCACCGCCCGGATCCCGATGGTCAGCCAGCGCACCAGTTCCGCTCCGAGAATGCGGGATATCAACAGCACCATCAAGACGAACCAGACGAACCGTACCCCACGACGTACCCACCGATTGATCCGCTCGAATGTTGGCAACGGAAGAGGAAGATTCCGGATTCCACGACGAATCAGCAGGTAGAGGAGCCAGAGTCCCAGGGTCACCCCGGTGGCGGGCAGCAGTACCTGAGTCACCAGCGCCAGCACACTGAAGGGAATCGCCACCGGCCCGATGGAAAGGTTATCCGTTACCCAAAGAGGTAGTTCAAAGAGTTCGCCCATTGGGGCATAATACTCCTATGCGTATCATTCGTGACAAGACGGCAGCGTTCATCATTGATGTGCAGACACGGCTGCTGCCGCATATCCATGAGGGCGAGGGGGTTCTTCGGAAGATATCCACCCTCGTCAGGGGTCTTGAGATCCTCAGTGTGCCGGTGGTGCTGACGGAGCAGTATCCCCAGGGGCTTGGTCCAACCGAACAGTCCCTTGTAGAGGCGTTCAGGCAGCCACCGGAGCCGCTGGTGAAGGCTGCGTTCAGCTGCTGCGATGACTCTCCCATCGCCCGCCATCTGGGCGAGCAGCAGTGTTCCACCGTGCTTGTGGCAGGGATTGAAGCTCACGTCTGCCTGATGCAGACCACCATCGATCTGCTGGAGTTGGAGTACATGCCGGTGGTGGTTGTGGACGCAACCTCCAGCCGCAACCCCAGGGACGCGGAGGTGGCGCTGCGGCGGATGGAACGGGAGGGCGCCCGGCTGACAACGGTGGAGTCGGTACTACTGGAACTGACCCGCTTCAGCGGAACTGACGAGTTCAAGGCGATCTCGCGTCTGATCAAGTGAGGGCACGTCCACTATTCTTCGTCGCTGAAGCTGAGCCACAGGGACTCCCAGGGTTCCAGTTCCAGGGAGAAGAGGGCCCCTTCAGAAGTTGGAACGACCAGATCTCCGGAGATTAACTCCCGAAGCACCCCGGTCTCCGGCCAGGGAAAGAGGTCTTTCCGGTGGCGGTACTCCCCATAGTCCCGACTGAGGTTGTGCAGACACAAGACGACGGCGCCCTCAGGGGAAGCCCTGCGCAGCGCCACAAGCTGCGGTTCCGATGCAAGCACCTCCCCCTCCGAAAGAGGATGAAACGCCGCGCTTGCGGACCTGGCACCAACCAGTGCCTCAAGGTCCTGTTCCAAAGACAACACCTCCGCCCAGTGCAGTACCGGAACTCCCCGGGCGGCCAAGCGCACCGCCAGCGTGGCCAGTCGCATCCACAGCTGCTGATCCTCAGGCAGGGCCGGGTCGATCCCGTCGATTCCCGGCAGTCCGGAGGCAGCGGTCAGTTCGCCGTACAGCGAAGGTACCTCGCCCGGGTGAACCAGAGCGTCCCGCAATTGCTCAGGCTCGCAGCTGTAGAGCCGCCGGTCTTCCCGCAGGTGAGGGTGCGCGTGTGAGCCTGCTCCTGCCGCCAGAACAACCATCGCCGGGTCCACTGCCCGGGCCACCTGGATCAGCAGGGGAATCAGGTCTTCCCCGCCCTCAACCCTCACAACCTGGACACCCGCGGCCATGTGACGCAGAAGCTGCTCAATCAGAGCCAGGTCACCAGCTGGACCGGTTTCGTCGCGGGTCAGAACGCAGCACAAGCGATAGTCCCGGGCAACCGTCTCCAGAGCTTCTGAATCGGGAAAAGGGTCGAGATGCACCACGCTGGCCCACTGGGGCAGCGAGGGCTGTGCATCCACGGGAAAACCCGCGATGATGACATCGCTCTGAGAGAGGGGAAAACGCGGGTCCGGCGCGGCAAAGTGCTCCCGGTGCTGCGCAACCATCGGCCAGTAGCGCCGTATCATCGTTTTTACTTCAGGGGAATCAAAACTCACCGTAGACTGCATAGGTCAAACATACTTCGACGCCGCCGATCGGACAATCCTCTCCCACGGCAGTTTATCGTGAAATCAGGTGCAACAAAACGTTGCCGCTTCACTTTGACACTTGCGTCAAACATAAAAAGCTTTTATAGTATGAGTATAACATCTCCTTACCGGTCGGCCTGCTTGTCGGCATTGCTGGTGATCACGGTCGATAATCTCGAGATACAAAAGGACGAGGTATGCCAAAGAATTTCATTACTCTCGATGGAAACGAAGCCACAGCGCGGATCGCCTATGCCTTCAGCGAAGTTGCTGCGATTTATCCAATCACCCCCAGCTCAAACATGGGCGAGTACGCCGATGACTGGGCAGCGAAGGGCCGGAAGAATCTCTTCGGCGAGGCGCTGCAGATCATTGAAATGCAGAGTGAGGCCGGTGCCGCAGGTGCGGTTCACGGCTCCCTGACCGCCGGTGCATTGACCACCACCTTTACGGCCAGTCAGGGGTTGCTCCTGATGATCCCCAATATGTACAAGATCGCCGGTGAGCTCCTTCCCGCGGTCTTTCACGTATCCGCTCGGTCCATCGCCGCACAGTCACTCTCTATCTTCGGAGACCACAGTGACGTCATGGGCGTTCGCCAGACCGGCTTCGGACTGATTTCCAGCGCCAACGTACAGGAAGCACAGGACCTTGCGGCTATTTCCCATCTTGTTGCCCTGGAGTCACGGATTCCGTTTGTGCACTTCTTTGACGGCTTCCGCACCAGCCACTCGATTCAGAAAATCGAGGAACTGAGCTACGACGTCCTGCGGGATATGCTGGATATGAAGTATGTGGAAGCGTTCCGTGCGCTGGGAATGCGACCGGAGAGCCCACTGGTGAAGGTTGGCGCCCAGAACCCGGATGTCTATTTTCAGGGCCGCGAGACGGTGAACAACTTTTACGCAGCCACCCCTGACATCATTCGCAAGTATATGAAGCTCTTCGCCAAGAAGACCGGCCGCACCTACGACCTCTTCCAGTACGTTGGGGCCCCTGATGCGGAGAAGGTGATCATCGCCATGGGAAGTGGCGTGGATACCATCGAAGAGACTGTCAACTACCTGAACAAGAAGGGTGAGAAGGTCGGCCTGTTGAAGGTTCGGGTGTATCGCCCCTGGTCTGCAGAGGATCTGGAAAAGGCAATTCCCGCTTCGGTGAAGAAGATCGCCGTCCTGGACCGGACCAAAGAGCCCGGTGGACCTGGTGAGCCCCTCTTCCTTGATGTGGTGCACGCCCTGCGCAAGCGGGACATCGAGGTTATCGGCGGCCGCTACGGCCTGTCCAGCAAGGAGTTCACCCCTGCCATGGTGAAGTCCGTCTACGATCATCTGGACGGCAAGGCGTTCCACGACTTCACCGTCGGGATCAACGACGATGTCAGCAAGAAGAGCCTGCCCCTTACGGAAGTTCTCGACACAGAGCCGGAAGGCGTTGTTCGCTGCAAGTTCTGGGGGTACGGATCTGACGGTACCGTCAGTGCCAACAAGAACTCTATCAAGATCATCGGTGACGAGACTGACATGTACGTCCAGGCGTACTTCAGCTACGACTCCAACAAGTCCGGCGGTTTCACCGTCAGCCATCTGCGCTTCGGCAAGGAGAAGATCCAGTCCGAATACCTTCTGGCTACCAGCGACTTCATCGCTCTGCACCGCCCGCAGTACATCGGTCGCTTTGATATCCTTGAGGGAATCCGCGAGGGTGGTACGTTCCTGATCAACACTACCGAGGACCCGACGAAGGTCTTCGAAACGTTCACCAGGTCGATGCAGGAAACGATCATCAAGAAGAAGGTGAAGGTGTACGCCGTGGACGGGTCCAAGCTCGCCAAGGAAGCGGGGCTGGGCAACCGCATCAACACGGTCATGCAGGTGGCGTTCTTCAAGCTGGCCAACGTGATCGACCCGGACAAAGCGATCGAGCTTGTCAAGAAGTACGTTGAAAAGCAGTTTGCCAGCAAAGGCCGCGAGATCGTTGAGATGAACTGGAAGGCGATCGATATGGCCGCCGACGCGGTTCAGGAAGTACCGGTACCCAAGAGCCCCGGCGCCTGCGCCGAAGAAGCTGTTCTGGTCACCGACGAAACGGACGTCTTTGCCAAGAAGATCGTTGAACCGATCTGGAAGATGAAGGGCGACACCATTCCTGTCAGCGCCATGCCCGTGGACGGTCTCATCCCCAGCGGAACCAAGCGGGTTGAGATGGGCGGCCGTCGCGGTCCGGTCACAACCAAGTGGGCGGCCAAGCACGAGACGGTCCAGCAGATGGACGTGCAGTTTGACGAGCCCTACTTCGAGTACCCCGGAAGCTGCTTCGGCTGTGGCGAGATCCCCTATATCAGCCTGATTACCCAGCTCTACGGGGACCGCATGATGATTGCCAATGCCACGGGGTGTTCCTCCATCTACGGTGGAACGTTCCCGGCGGTACCGTACACCGCGGTCAGCAGCGGCTACGGCCCCACCTGGGCCAACAGTCTCTTTGAGGACAACGCCGAGTACGGGTTCGGAATGCGTCTGGCTGTGGACTCAAACCGCACGCAGCTCAAGAGTAACGTTGAAGCGCTTCTGGAGAAGGGAACCGGCGGTGAACTCACCGCATCGTTGAAGAAGAACCTCGATCTGTGGAAGAGCGTCAGCCGCGAGGCAAAGGATGCCGCCACCAAGACGCGAGAGCTTCTGCCGGCGGCGCTGAAGAACGCTACAGCTGAGACTTCGGCGATCATCAGCAAGATCATCGAACTTGGGGACTACTTCGTTGACCGTTCGGTGTGGATCTTCGGTGGGGACGGCTGGGCCTACGACATCGGCTACGGTGGTCTGGACCACGTGATGGCGCAGCAGAAGAACATCAACGTTCTGGTGATGGACACCGAGGTCTATTCGAATACCGGCGGTCAGGCGTCAAAATCCACCCCCCGCGGTGCCATCGCCAAGTTTGCCGCTGACGGCAAGAAGACCGGCAAGAAGAACCTCGGGCTGATGATGACAACCTATGGGCACGTATATGTGGCCAGTGTCAGCATGGGCATGAATCGCGATCAGGTTCTCAACGCGATTCTGGAAGCGGAAGCCTACGACGGTCCTTCGATCATCCTGGCGTACAGCCCCTGTATCGCCCACGGTTACGACATGAAGAACTCCATCAAGCAGTCCAAGAACGCTGCCGAGTCGGGATACTGGCCGATCTACCGCTACAACCCGGCGAATGAGCTGGTTGGCAAGGCACCGTTCGTCTGGGAGACTCCGGAGAAGACAGTCGACTTCGGCGTCTACACCGGCGCTGAGATTCGCTACCGTGCACTGGAGCTGGCCCAGCCGGAAGAAGCGGCACGGCTGCAGGGTCTGGCACGGAAGGACAACGATCGTCGCTTTGACGATCTGAAGAAGCTTTCCGAAACCTGATTCGGGATTCGGGATTCTTTATGCAGGCAGCCCCTCCGGGGCTGCCTTTTTTATGCCTGTATCAGCGGAAAGAGCAGTGAGAACTGCACACCCTGATCGCTACTGACGCTCATGTGTCCGCGCAGACCACCGGCAAGCATCGTCAGCAGCTGCATCCCGAACCCGTCAGAGTGTTCCAGCGAGACGCCATCGGGAAGACCGACCCCGTCGTCTTCGTAGATGAGAAGAACGTTATCGCCTTGTGTGCGCGCGATCAGGTGAATGGACCCTCCGTTTCTTCCGTGAAAGGCGTACTTTATGGAGTTTGTCACCAGTTCGTTGATGATGATCCCCAGGGACGAGAGCGCTTTCACCGGAAGCTGAAGCGGCTCAATATTGGTCGTGATGTCCAGGACAAGGGTAGATCGAAAGATCGCAAGAATTTCCTGCAGAAGCGGGGCAAGGTACTCCGGCAAAGACAACAGGCGATTGTCCAGGGTGGAGCGGTATAGTCGATCGTACAGCACGGCCATGCTCTGGACCTGTGCGACGGCATCGGTCAGAACCTGCGAGGAAGGATCCCCGGCCAACTTGCGCGCGTGAACGCTCAGCAGCGTCTTCACGACGGTCATGTTGTTCTTGATGCGATGGTGCGTCTCAGCCAGGAGCATTTCCTTTTCCTGGAGCAGCCGCAGGCGGTCGCTGCTCAGGCGCCGAAGTCGTTGGTTGACCCACAAGGTCGCCGCGATCACAAGGCTTGCAAGAATTCCAAGACCTACAATGAGGCGATAGTTTGCCGACTCGACTACCTGAATATACACGTGGCGGTTAACAATCTCCTGTCGTTCCATCGGTGTTATGTCGGCGATGGCGAGATCCAGAATCTCCCGCAGAAGGGGCTCCCGGTGCAGGACACCCATCCTCAGATGGTTGTCGTACTCCGGGATCCGCCCGGC
>SKHA01000271.1 GCA_007117185.1 Spirochaeta sp.
AAGATACCTCCACCCCCTCGCTGGTGCTGGACCCGCGGAAGTGTATCAACTGCGGGCGCTGCGTACTGGTGTGTCAGCAGCTGCAGGACGTGTGGGCGCTGGAGTTTCTCGGCCGCGGTGACGGAACGCGGATGATGCCCGCTGCCGGAGCGTTGTTGAGCGAGAGCCCCTGTATCAAGTGCGGCCAGTGTTCTGCTCACTGCCCGGTTGGCGCGATCTACGAACGCGACGATACCCGGAAGCTGCTTGAAGCGATCCGCGACCCCCAGAAGCACGTGGCAGTACAGATCGCTCCGGCGGTGCGTGTTGCTATCGGCGAAGCCTTCGATCTCCCTGCGGGAACGGTTACCACCGGCAAGATCTACGCGGCGCTGCGGCGTCTGGGCGTGGACGCCGTCTTCGATACCAACTTCTCCGCGGACCTGACGATCATGGAAGAGGGGTCTGAACTGGTGGAACGTCTGACCAAGGGTACCGGCGTGCTTCCCCAGATCACCTCGTGCTGTCCCAGCTGGGTGGACTACATGGAGAAGTACTACGATGACATGATTCCCCACTTCTCCACCGCCAAGTCCCCGATGATGATGCAGGGCGCGATCACCAAGACCTATTACGCCCAGAGCAAGGGGATCGACCGCAAGGATATGTACTCCGTGGCGATCATGCCCTGTACCGCCAAGAAGTACGAATGCACCCGGGACGAAAACATGTTCACCGCAGGCGATCCTGATGTGGACATCTCCCTGACCACCCGCGAACTGGCTCGCCTTCTGAAACAGAGCGGTATCGATTTTGTGAACCTCCCCGATGAGGAAGCAGATTCTCCCATCGGGGCGTACTCCGGGGCCGGAACGATCTTCGGCGCTACCGGGGGCGTGATGGAAGCGGCGCTGCGCACCGCCCATTACCTGGTTACCGGCGAAGAGCACAAGGGTGTCACCTTCGAAGCGGTCCGGGGTATGGACGGTATTCGTGCCGCCGAAGTCCGGGTTGGCGACACCAAGTTGAAGGTAGCCATTGCCCACGGTATCGCCAACGTCCGGGACCTGATGGACGAGATCCGCGAGGCCAGGAACGCCGGCAAAGAGCCGCCGTATCACTTCATCGAGGTGATGGCGTGCCGCGGCGGATGTATCTCCGGCGGTGGTCAGCCCTACGCCACCAGCAGCGACGAGACCCGGGCGCAACGCATCGCCGGGATCTACTCCGACGACAAGAAGAGTACCGTGCGGTGTTCCCACCAGAACCCGTACATCCAGAAGCTCTACAAGGAGTTCCTGGATGCGCCCAACAGCCACAAGGCGCACGAGTTGCTGCATACCAATTATAAGAGTCGGCCGTTGTATAAGGTGTCAGAGACGGCGGAATAGCGCGCACCGACATCGTTTGGATTTTCAGGCGGCCCCGCAGCGGGGCCGCCTTTTTTCGGCCTGGGTCTGCCCCCGCCGGGACTTCAGGGTTGTATCAGTTCCTGGCAGGATCCCCTGCGGGGTAGTATCATGACGGGATGAAAAAGCTGAAATTGGTGGCTCTGGGGTGCGGCGCCCGAACCCGAACGTACGTCTCCCTGGCGCGGCAGCATCTGCCGGACCATTTCGATGTGGTAGCTGCAGCAGACCCCCGCCCCGAGCGGGTGAGGCAGGTCCGTGCGTGCGCCCACGATCCGAAGGGATTTCTCTCGTTCGGAGACTACCGGGACCTTCTTGCCCGGGAAAAGCTCGGTGAGATCGCGATCATCGGTACCCAGGACGCGGACCACCTTGAACCGGCTCTGGCGGCGATGGAGAAGGGGTACGACCTGTTGCTGGAAAAACCCGTTGCCACCACTGCTCAGGACGTACTGACGGTGGCTGCCGCAGCCCGGAGGCTGGGTCGTCGGGTGATGGTCTGCCACGTCCTGCGGTTCGCCCCGTTGTACCAGGCGGTCAAAGCGGTGGTGGAATCCGGTGAGCTCGGGGAGATCCGCACGGTCAACGCCACCGAGGGAGTGGGGCCGTGGCACTTTGCCCACTCCTACGTCAGAGGCCACTGGAATGACAGCAATCGCGCCTCGCCGCTCATCCTGGCCAAGAGTTGCCACGACCTTGATATCCTCTCCTGGCTCATGGGCGACGAATGCGTCTCTGTCTCCAGCGTGGGTGACCTGAGCCATTTCCGCAGCGCAAACTTCCCCGCCGGCGCCCCGGGGCGCTGCACCGACGGGTGCCCTCACGCAGCGACCTGCCACTACAACGCCGAACACTACCTTGACCGTGAACGGCGCTGGCTGTCTCTGGTATGGAGCGGCGATACCGACGTTGCCACCGCCGGCGAGGAGGAGATCAGGCGATGGCTGGCCCTCTCCCCCTGGGGTCGCTGCGCGTATCAGTGCGACAACAACCAGCCGGACCACCAGACGGCGCAGTTCCAGTTTGCCCGGGGTCAGACTGCCACCTTTACCGTTACCGCGTTTGCCAGCGGGCGCACCCTGGAGATCTACGGAACCCGGGGAATGCTTCGTGCCGGGACGAATGTGGAGGTGGTGGATCACGCCACCGGTCGCAGCAGGGTGATCCAGACCGCCTCTGACGCGGTCACCGCCGAAGGGTACGACGAACACGGCGGTGGTGACTTCGGGCTGGTGAGTAACCTCTACGATCAGATGACCGGTGCGGATCCCGGAGCGATGACTACCGGGATTGACCGGGCGGTGCCCAGCCACCTCATGGCGTTCGCCGCGGAGGAGTCACGCACGAGCGGACAGACTGTTCTGATGAGCCAGTTCTTCATCGGCACCATTCCGTCGACTACCGCTCCTTCATCAGATCCGGTATAGTTGCCCCACGTCACATCTTCCCCGGAGACGCCGATGCAGCATGTCCTGATCTTCTTCTACATTCTCTTCTTCGCCACCGGGTTCATGGGAATCGCCGCGCTGACTCTCCTGAAGATGAAGGTGCAGAGCCGGCTTCTGGGGCCCCTCGTTGTCTTTCAGTCGATTTTTCTGGTGGGTATGGGGCTCATTGTGGTGTACTTCTACCTTGACGGTCTTCCCGGGAGCATCCCGTCCAGCGTTGTGGTGGTTCTCCGGGTGGTGCTGGCGCTGCTCAACTCTGCCGTGTGGGTTACCGGAGGGGTGCTGGTACACCGAATGGTACCGCCCCGCAAGCGGCCCCGCAGGTGGCGGGATTTTCGCCCTACGACGATGCAGGTTCTCGCGTCGCTGGTTGTTCTGTGGACCCTTGCCAACGCCGCGCTGATTGTGGTGCTTGGGCACGACGCAGCGGGCGGCACGGCGCAGGTGGCGGATGATCGCTTTGGAATGGCCCAACTGTGGGCACTTGCCGGGCACATCTTTGTGGGGCTTGCTCTTGCCAAATTCGGGCTCACTGCACGTGGTCCCATCAATCCGACGGAACCCGATGCGATCTCGCCGCTGCTCCGGGCGTACGGGCTGTGGGCGCTGATTTCTGCACCTGTGGGGCTCATCGAGTTTGCCGTGGAAAGCGCCCGTTTACCCTGGTTGCCGACGATCTCGCTGGACTTCCTGCTCTATCTTTCCCTCAACCTGGTGTCCATGAGCGCTGCGATCCGGCTGTTCAAACCGGGTGAGTCCGGCTCGCCGATGATGTACTCGGTATCCGCTGAGCAGCGGCGGATGCTCAACCTCTCAGCACGGGAAGCGGAGATCGCGGTGCTGATTGCCCGGGGCATGGCCAACAAGCAGATCGCCGCGGAGCTGAGCATTTCTCCCGCAACGGTGCGCACTCACATCTATAACCTGTACCGAAAGGTGGGAGCGGGCAGCCGGGTGGAGCTCCTGAACAAGCTCCGGGGCTGAATTCCGCCTCACTACGACGAAGATCCTAGCCCTTTCGGGGCAAAACACGACGTTTGTTCGATATGACCTCTCCGGTTGTGAGTCTACCCTTTGACCATCACAACAGCATCCGTGGAGGAATCGATGAATCGCACTGCACCATGTTTTCTGGCGACGCTGCTCACAGCGTTGTTTTTGTTCCGGGCCGGTACCGTATTGCCCGCCGACCCGGGATCAGGGGGCCAGATCATTCCCCTGGCACAATATCAGCAACTCTCACTTGAGTCACAGACCGTTCACTCGTCGACGGCAGGAGTGGTTATGGTCGGCGAGGGTCTGCTTCTGGTTGGCGTATACAGTCGCCATGTATTCGGGCAGAACCTGTTGTTCAATTACCCCGACACCTACCACTCTATCGAACTTGTCGCTGACGGGGAGCGCGCTCGCCATCGATATCTGACGGTCTTCAAGAGTGAGTCGGATCGCCCGGTAGCCGGGGGGCTGAGTACCGTTCAGGCGGCCGGGGTCTACGGGTACGAGGTTGTACAGCAACCGCGTTTCTCGCTGGTCCTGGGAGGCGGGCTGGCGTTGGGTGACTTCGGTATCGAAACGGCATCAGGGGATTCCTGGCCGGTGATTCCTGTTCCCCTGATCCGGGCCAGGTGGGAGTCGCGGTTGCTGAACGCGGAGCTGGACTTCATCACCGGACCCAACCTGAATATCACCCTGGCGCCACAGAGCCGCCTGCACGCTACCGTGGATACGCGGATTGACCAGCTGCGGGACGAACGCGACCTGATCTTTGAGGGAGCGCTGGTCTACCGGCTCTTCTCTCAGGATCACCCGTTGGGAGACCTGGCGAGTGTGGTGGTGGGACTCCGCAACGACGCCTACGAGTTTTCCCGGCAAGGACAGGGGGAGTCCCTGGAGCTGCATTCCTACACCCTCTTCGGCACCATCGACCTGACCCTGCTGACCCTCTCCGCAGGGTACGCGTTCGACTCTCGAATCAGGTACCGGGAGAGCATTGCCGAGTCTGCGGGTAACGGCTGGTTCTTCTCGGTGAGTGCGCTCTTTCCCTTCGGAACACGTCGCGAGGGGGCGCAACAATGATGGGTATGATCTTCCGGATTCTGCGACGGGACGGGGCGCGCAACCGGGTCGTCATGGTGGTTGTTTTCTCTCTGGTGACGGTGTCGGCGTTTCTGCTGGCCAGCGGCGCCGGACTGATCGTCCAGCTCAAGGCCTCGCTGGACGCGCTGTTCGCTCAGTCCGTGGTTCCGCACCTGGTGCAGATGCACGCCGGCGACCTCCAGCTCGATCACGGCCCCAACCTCGACCGCAGCCGGGTGGACGAGTGGGCGGCAGGGAACCCCCTGGTGGATCAGCACCAGATTGTCGAGATGATCACCGTGGACGGATCGCACCTGACGCTGGGCCAGTGGGCATCGTCGGAGGGAAGCGGCGTGATGGACATCAGCTTTGTGGTGCAGAACCCGCGCTTCGACTTCCTCCTGGACGGCGACAACAGACCGATGTCCCCGCCGCCGGGGGAGATCGGGGTGCCGCTGTACTACCGGGAGGCTCGGGATCTGCAGGTGGGCGACACGGTGCGTATCGATACCGGCTCGTTCTCTTATGAGTTCCGGATTGCCGGATTTGTCCGCGACGCGATGATGAACCCGGCAATCATTCACTCCAAGCGTTTTCTGGTGCACGAGCTGGACTACGCGGCACTGCGCAGCGCTCTTCCCGACACAGAGTTTCTGATTGAGTTTCGCCTTACCGACGCCGCGCGAATCGGCGAGGTGGCCGCAGGGTATACCGGGGCGGGGCTGCCTGACCGCGGCCCGTCGATTGATCACCGACTCTTTCGCGTGTTCAACGCCCTGACCGACGGTATCGTTGCCGCTGCGGTGATCGTTCTGAGTCTGTTGCTCATGCTGATCGCGGTACTCTGCCTGCGGTTCACCATTGTGGCAACACTGGAAGAGGACTACCGTGAGATCGGTGTGATGAAGGCGATCGGGATGAGTCGCCGGGATATCAGGCGCCTGTACCTGATCAAGTATGTTGCCCTCGGCGGGGTGGCGTCGTTGGCAGGATATCTGGTTTCGCTGGCGGCGGGCCCCGCGCTGACCGCGAACATCACCGTTTTTCTGGGGTCGGCAGAGGTACCCCCGGCGCTGCAGGCGCTGCCTGCGGCTGCGGCGGTACTCGTGTTCGCCATGGTGGTTGGATCCGCAGGGTTGATCCTGCGGCGGGTGCATCGAATCAGTGTCATCGCCGCCCTGCGCGGCGGCGTGGTGGGCGGCCGCCTTCGTCGGGTCAGAATGCTCCCCCTGCGAACGGGCAGACACGCCTGGGTGAACCTGGTTCTGGGAGTTCGCGACGTGGCGCAGCGCCCGCAGCTCTTTGCGCTGGTGGTGGGAATCTTCGCGGTCTGCGCGGCGATCATTCTGGTACCGTTTCACCTGCACTCTACCATGAACGATCCATCGCTGATCTCCTACATGGGAATCGGCCGCAGCGACATTCGTCTTGACCTCCGGCAGTCCGACCTGGTGGGTACGCGCTTCGAGGAGATGGTAACTGCCGTCGCCGCAGACCCCCAGATTGGGGGGTACGCACCGCGGGTGACCGCGCGGTTCACCCTCATCACCGAGGACGGAACCCGGGAGAGCCTCACCGTGGAAACCGGTGACTTCTCACGCTTTCCCCTGGAGTACATCAGCGGGTCCGCACCGCTTGAAGAAAACCAGATCGCTCTCTCTACTCTCAACGCCCGGGATCTGGAACGAACCATCGGCGACACGCTGATTCTGGTGGTTGCCGGGGTAGAGCGGGAGATGACGGTGAGCGGTATCTACCAGGACGTGACCAACGGCGGTCGCACCGCCAAAGCACCCCTGCCCGTTGATGAAGAGGTGGTGCTCTGGTACGCCCTCATTGCGGATGTCCGACCCGGTGTGGACGTTGCCCGCAAGACCGCCGAGTACTCTCATCTTTTTAATCCGGCCCGGGTCACCGACCTTGAGGGGTACATCGACGAGACCCTGGGACAGACCATTGCCCAACTGGCCGGTGTGGTCCTGGCGGCGATCGCTATTGGGCTGGTGGTGGCGATTCTGATCACCGCTCTCTTTCTGAAGATGCTGTTGATCAAGGACACCTCGCGCATCGCGATCATGAAGAGCGTGGGGTTTTCGCTGCAGCATATCCGGCTGCAGTACCTGAGCACCGCCCTGGTCCTCCTGACCATCGGGGTTGTTTCGGGAACGGTGCTCTCCAATACCCTGGGCCAGCGGGCAGTTGGCCTCCTGTGGTCCTTTATGGGGGCGGCGCAGATCCGTTTCGTGATCCGTCCGTTGCAGGCGTACCTGCTGCTCCCGCTCCTGCTTGCAACGGCTGTTGTGGTGACCACGCTAATCAGCGTTTCCCGCATCAGAAATACCAGTATCGCCACCACAATCGTGGAATGACCCAACCA
>SKHA01000315.1 GCA_007117185.1 Spirochaeta sp.
ATCGTGAAGGGATGAGAATGAGTGTCCCCCGGTCGCGCTCGAAAACCACCCGGGCACTGGAAACGGTGAGCCCTGTCAGGGTGAAAACGTCCTCCCGGAAGGCGGTCAACGCACTCTGCCGTGCCGCGGTGAGCCCCCCGTTCATGGAGAGCTGGAACCGTCGCCCCCCCGGGGCGGTAAGGTCCCAGGTGGCAAGACCGGCCTGCTGCCGGAAATTTGCCGGCTGGTACCCCGCCGAGCGCAGCTGCTGCTCAACGGCGTCGCGGCTTTGCGCCGCCACCGGCAGGACCGCACCAGAGAGAACTACCAACACCAGGATCACCACTTTTTTCCCGCTGAATTTCATTTTACTCATCCTCCTGAACCCGGATCAGGACCCTGTCGAAGGGGCGCACCGTCATGCCCTCTTCGAGATCCACCACGCGTGCTGTCGGTTCCTGACCGGATCCGTCAAAACGGATCGTTCCGATAAACTCGTTGTCCCGCCGGAACACAAAACCCTGGGTTCCCCGGTCCACTTCCCGCAGGGGGTTCAGGTACACCAGGATCGCGTTCGCATCCCGCGGATCAATGACGTAGCCTACGTCACCCTGCGCCCAGGTGAGTTCCTCCAGGGCGAAACGGTACTGATCTATCCGCGCCTCCCGGGCCTGGATCGTCCGTTCCCGTGCGGCGATCGTCCCGTCCCGCCGTTCCACTGCGCTGCCCAGTTGCTGCCACATTCTTTCATAGCGATCGAAGAGATCGTCGGTGCGCGCCTGGATCTGCTGCAGTGCCATCGGGATACCGTTCTGGTAGGGAACCTCCTGCAGCCGTTCCAGCAGGAGCTGTACCGCCTGATGCTGTTGTACCATTTCGGCGTAGCTGCCCTGGCCGACGCCGCCGTCCCGACCGAGGACGGTCCGCCAGGGAGCGGGCCCGGAGAAGCGTCCCGCAGGCTGCGCCTCTTCCAGCAGTGCCGCGATGGGCGCCTCCGTCAGGGGAGGATTGTACAGCAGGGTGAGATCCGCCAGCTCGCGGGCGTGCTGGGTTCTCAGACGACTGAGTTCCTCAGCGTGACGGGCCCGGATGTTTCGTTCAAACTGCGCCTGAAAATCCTCAAGCTCCTGTATCTCCGCGTCGTAGTTGCGGGTGAGCAGGGCGATGCGGTCTTCGTAATCCTGGCGCATAGCGCTCATTTCGAGTTCGAAGAGGCGCTGCTGGTTGTTCAGCACCTCCTCCTGTTCCCGGGCCTGCTCCAGCTGCCGGGTGTCGTATTGGGCAATCGCGTCCTGCAATTCCGCGATCCGCGCTTCCAGCTCCTCGATCGCCGGTTCCGTCTCCGCCCGCACGTTCTGAATGGCAATATCCGCTTCCTGGCGCAACGCCTGTGCCCGGGAGGCGCGCTGCCCTGCGGTCAGGTCAGACTCACCAAGCAGGCCGATAGCACGTTCGCGGTTTCGTTCCAGCTGGCTTATCCTCGTGTCCCGGTCTCGGACGATCACCTCCAGCTCCCGTTGCGCCGCGGCAAGCTGATTCTGCAACCGCTGCGCTTCATCGAGGATTTCCCTCAGGTTCACGTCAGCGAAGTCCTCGATGTTCACCTGGATGGAAAGACTGGACCGCTGAATGAAGCGGGTGACCCCGAAGGCAACCAGGCCGAAGACGACCACCAGCCCCAGCGTCACCAACGGAACCAGGAGACTGCGGTTTCGTCGCGTCTTGGCAAACTCTTTCTCCAGATCGTACTGTTCCTGCCCCTGCCGGAACTCGCGGACGATCTCCTGAAGGAAGACCAGTTTGCTCCGTTCCACCAGATCGGTGGACGGTTTCTCGGGTTTTACTTTTCTTTCATCGTCCATATGCCGTTCCAGTCCTCCGGTGCGTTCTCACCGGTGATTCGTTCCAGAAAAACCTGCGACGGAATGAGTTCGCTGGCCTTGAAGAGCTCCTCGGCCTCGCGCCATTCCCCCTGATAGTAGTGGTGCAACGCCTGCACGAACGTTTCGATATCGTGCTCCATCGGTTCATCGATCTGGTCCATCGGGACGGGCCAGTAGATCTTCTTGCCGATGGTCTTGCCCTTTACCTGTACCCGGTCCAGCTCGACAAAGCGGTAGTCCGAATTAACGCTCATCACTTCATCTTTCACATATTCCGAGACGATGATGGGTACGCGATAGAACCGCGTCAGCCCCTCAAGGCGGGCGGAACTGTTGACGTTGTCGCCGATGACGGTATTGACCATGCGCTCGTAGCTGCCGATGTTGCCGTAGAATACCTGCCCGCCATCCAGCCCTACCCCCACTTCCAGGAGCACCGCCTTGTATACCCGTTCTTCCGCTTCGGTAAGACCTCCACGCTGCTTCATGATCACTTCCCGGCGGCGGCTCATCTCGGAGCGGAGGCTGGCGGCTACCTCGGTAATCAGGTAGGAAGCACGCAGCGCCTGGAGACTCTTGTTCTCCGGGTCGTCCTCAACGGTGCCGAACACCGCCAGCAGGGCGTCACCGATGATAGATCCGATATCGCCGTCGTGCTCGTGAATGTGACGAATCGCCTGGTCGTAGTGAAGATTAAGGAGCTTGATGATATCCGTACCGAGGGTCTCGGTCATGAAGGTGAAGCTCTTGATATCCGTGAAGAGAATTGTCAGCTCCCGTCTGGTTCCTTCCAGGCGGATCTCCCGCTCCTTGTACGCTTTGGCGGCCACGTCCCGGGCGACAAACTTTTTGAAGATGTTCATCAGGTTGTCGATGGTGTTGGCCAGCGAGTTGAACGCCACCCCCAGATACGTCACATCGTCGTTGGGCGCCCCGTCCATATTCAGGAGGTTCAGGGTCTGATCGGCCTGCATCTTCATGATGCTGTCGGTTATTACCCGGACAAAACGCAGGATAAAGCGAAGCAGAAGAACCCCGACAACCGCGATGATCAGGGTGATACCCAGAATGATCAGCGCCACGTCCCGGAAGATACGCACCGAATCGGCGTAAAACTCGGTCAACTCCTCCCCGCGAACCTGATAGACGTCCCAACTGCTGTTGTACTTGTAGACACCGAAGTAATCGTTGCCTCGATGGGTGAAGTTGATCGTTCCCTCTTCAACCCCGTCGTTGTGCGCGTCGAGGATGTGCTGCAACGCCGCCTCATCGTCGAAGCGCTGCACCCGCTCCATCTCGGCGGCGTAGAAGAACAGCTCTCCCGAAGCAGCCACCCCGAAGCTCACCGAGCGGTCACCGCGATGGTTGCGAATGGCCGCGTTCTCGATGTTCGTTACGGCCACATTCAGGTCCTGGTTGAAGTTAAAGATCTCGTACTGGTTATTCGCGAAAACGTGAAGTTCCCGTAAATCCTTGACGAGAAGCTGATTCAGAAGCCGGATCTGCTCGCCCCGGTTCAGCATCAGATTTATGTAATTGGTCGTGAAGTTGGACACCAGCAGGAACACCACAAAGATCATCACGATCTTGAGGATCAGCGGGACTACCCGCGTTCCAGCTATCTTCCGACCGAGGAGTCTGGAAATCTGGTCACCCATTGCCACCCCTTGGTTCTGCGCCCGTCACCACAACGGGCAGTTACAAAGAAACGTCGTCACGTTTCCCGAATATCGATCACCTCCAAGATATGGTTTTCCACTGAAGAAAGAAACTGATCTTTCGTCATTCCATCTACTTTAATAATGCAGACGGCGTTTGTCGGTTTGTCCCCGGGCCACGTACCGATGGAGATGATGTTTCCGTTGTGACCGGCGATATCCTCGCCGAGGCGGGCGATCTCTCCGGGCTCCTCGGGAATCCGCAGGGTGGCCCTGAGCCCCTTCTCACGGGTTCCGAACAGATCAATGAACAGCCGAAAAATATCCGTCTCGCTGACAATACCAACGGGGTATCCATCAGCATCAACCACCGGCAGGCACCCGATGTTGTTGTCCACCATGATTCTGGCGGCATCCTCCACCAGGTCCCTGGCGGTGGCGGTAAAGACCTTTTTGGTCATCACTTTGCTGACCGTCAGTTTGGAGAGCAGCCTGGTCATCTCGTAAACGTTCAAGGTGGACGCCGGAGAAGGTGAGGCGTACAGCAGGTCCTTCTCGCTGATGATTCCCACCAGTTTGCGGGAATGATCGTCCACCACTGGAAGGTGGTGCAGATGCTCCCTGCGCATCAGGTCCTGGGCATCGGTTACCGGGGTACCGGGATGGACCATATACAGATTGGTGCTCATAATCCGTTCTAACAACATAGCTGACCTCTCCTGTTACGTTCCGTTGTCCTTAAATTATACACCAAGATACGCGTTCTTTACCTCCTGGTTGGAGAGCAGGTTTGCTGCACTGTCTGCCAGGGTAATGCGTCCGTTCTCCATCACGTAGCCGCGATGGGCCACCTTCAGGGCCTGGTTGGCATTCTGTTCAACCAGGAAGATCGTCGTGCCGTTCTCCTGGTTGATCTGCTTGATGATCTCGAAGATCTGCTGAACGATGAGCGGCGCCAGTCCCAGACTGGGTTCATCCAGAAGGAGCAGCTTGGGCCGGGCCATGATCGCTCGGGAGATCGCCAGCATCTGCTGCTCCCCACCGGAGAGGGTGCCACCGGCCTGCCCCCGCCGTTCCGCCAGAATCGGAAAGAGGGAGAAGACGTAGTTCAGGTCAGTACGGATACCCTCACGGTCGGACCGCAGCAGCGCTCCCATATCAAGGTTCTCCTGCACCGTCAGGTGGGGAAAGATCCGCCTGCCCTCGGGGACCTGGCAGATTCCCTGGGCGACCACCTCAGCGGCGTCCATCCCCATGATCGACTCGCCCTGGAAGATCACGTCGCCGTCACGGGGGGGCACTACCCCGCTGATGGACATCAGGGTAGTGGACTTTCCCGCGCCGTTGGCACCGATGAGGGTGATGATCTCGCCCTTCTCGATGGTGAGAGATATCTCTTTCAACGCCTGAATGTTGCCGTAGTAGGTGCTTACCGATTGGAGCTCAAGCACTTTCGTCCTCCCCAAGGTACGCCTTGATCACGTCGGGATTGTTCTTGACCTCTGCGGGTGAACCGGTGGCAATCAACTTGCCGTAGTCCATCACGTAGATACGCTCGGAGAGGGACATGACCAGACTCATATCGTGTTCAATGAGAAAGATAGAGACGTTCTCGGTATCACGAATCTTGAGAATCAGCGACTCAAGAGACTTGGTTTCCTGAGGGTTCATCCCCGCAGCGGGCTCATCCAGCAACAGCATGAACGGCTCCGTTGCCAGCGCCCGGGCGATCTCCAGCCGGCGTTGCGCCCCGTAGGGAAGGTTACGGGCAAGGTCGTTGACGTACCGCTCCAGGTTGAGTTTCCCCAGGATCCCGTAGCTGTCGTGAATGACCTGCTCCTCTTCCTCTCGGGTGCGGCGGTCCCGGAGGATCGCCCCGAGAACTCCCGCTTTGAGGCGGCTGTGACGCCCGATCATCACGTTCTCCAGGACGGTCATGTTTGGAAAAAGACGGATGTTCTGAAAGGTCCGGGCTAGCCCCTGCTCGGTGATCTTGCTGGGCTTCAGCCCTTTGATAGATCGCTGTTGGCCACCCGGAGGGGTGATGTAGATGTTGCCGGCGGTGGGGGTGTAGACCCCGGTGACGCAGTTGAAGAAGGTGGTCTTCCCCGCGCCGTTGGGGCCGATCAGGGCGATGATCTCCCCCTCTTCCATGGAGATGTCGACTTTGTTGACTGCCCGCAGTCCACCAAAGTCCATGGTCATTGCGTTTACTTCCAGAATACGGCTCATCCCTGCTCCTCCGTCTGCACCGCAAAGGTGTAGGCCTTGCGTTTCTTCTGGATGAGACCACCCGGCCGGAACACCATCATGATGACCAGTACCGCACCGAAGATGAGCATGCGGTAGTCAGAGAACGCCCGGAGATACTCCGGAATAAGGATCAGCCCCAGGGCACCAATAATGACACCCTTGATGGAACCCATCCCCCCCAGAACCACGCAGGAGAGGACGATGATGGACTGCCAGACAGTGAAGCTGGCGGGGTTGATGAAGGTGGTACGGGAGGCGAAGATCACCCCGGCGATACCCGCCCAGAACGAACCCAGGGCAAACGCAGTCAGTTTGACCCGGGCGATGTCGATGCCCATCGCCTCGGCGGCGATATCGTCCTCCCCCATCGCCACCAGAGCGCGGCCGATCCGGGAGTTCTCGAAGCGCCAGACCACAAAGATCGTCACCGCCACGGCGACAACGATGATGTAATAGATATAGATAGAGACGGTCGCCAGGTTCATCTGGATCCCGAAGAAGGTCGGTCGGGGGATACCGCGGATTCCCGCAGGCCCGCCGGAGAACCCCGTTGCGTTGTTCAGCAGGATGCGAACGATCTCGGCAAACCCCAGGGTCACGATGGCCAGATAATCCCCCCGAAGGCGCAACACCGGGAGGGCCAGCAGTATCCCTGCCAGGGTGCTGAAAAACGCCGCAATCGGCAACGCCACCCAGAAACCCACGTCAAAGAACCGGTAGAGAATACCGTAGGTATACGCACCCACCGCGAAGAAGGCGATATACCCCAGGTGAAGCATCCCCCCCAGACCGATAACGATGTTCAGCCCCAGGGCGAGCATCACGTAGATGAGGGCGGTGATCATGATGCTGGTCTGGTACAGGGAGCTGAAAATTGGAAAGAGCAGCACCAGCACCAGCCCGGCAGCAATGAGGGACTTCCGGACTGCCGGCTCGGCCAGTCGCACCTTCAATTGCGCCACAGTCCCCTTGAGACCCGTTGTGGCGGCGGCGCTCTGTGCCGCTGCAGCTTTTTCATCTTCAGTCTGGACGATCGGCTTGGCCCCGACTTTGCGCCGGGTAAGGGCGAAACGCCAGAGAAGCCCGCCGAAAAACGTCCCCAGGAAGATGTACAGCATGTTGTGCCAGCGCCACACCACCGTCTGGGTGATGGTATTCACCCTGATAACCATGATCGGGAAGGTGAGGAATACGAACCAGATCGATGCAAGGGCGGTCTTTTTCACGTCCTGAAGTGTCATGGGCTACACCTTTTGTGTTTCCGGTCGTCCCAGCAGACCGGAAGGTTTGAATATCAGGATCAGTACCAGGATGATGAACGCAAACACATCCTCATACACACTGGAAAGGTACCCTGCGGCAAACGACTCGGTCATTCCCAGAACGAGACTGCCCAGCACCGCTCCGGGGATACTGCCTATTCCCCCGAGTACCGCCGCGACAAATGCTTTGATACCAGCGATGAATCCCACGTAGAAGTTGATCTGCCCGGTAAAGGAGCTGATCAGAATACCCCCGAGGGCGGCGGTGAAACTTCCGATGAGAAAGGTCCAGCTGATCACCTTGTTGACGTTGATGCCAACCAGGGTGGCCATGACCCGGTCCTGGCTGGTGGCGCGCATGGACTTGCCCATCCGGGTGAACTTGATCAGAAGGGTGAGCAGGACCATCACCACCGCGGTGGTGGTGAAGATGATAATCTGCTGGGAGTTGATGATCCCCTGCAGAAAGCGCGGCACCGGCACCTGCGGCAGCAACGAAGGATAGGGCAGAAAGTTTGAGGTCTGCGCCAGAAGCACATAGTTCTGCAGAAAGAGGGACATGCCAATAGCGCTGATCAGCACCGAGAGGCGTGGCGCTTTGCGCAGCGGTTTGTACGCCAGCTTCTCGATGGTGAACCCGTACGCTGACGAGTAAATCAGTGCCACCAGGCTGGAGAGCACCAGGATCGCCAGGGTAGGCATCCCGGTGAAGGAAAAGACCGTGGCCATGATCAGCGCGGTGAACGCACCGATCATGTAGATCTCGCCATGAGCAAAGTTTATGAGCTTGATGATGCCGTACACCATGGTGTACCCCAACGCCAGAAGCGCATAAATACTGCCCCGGGTGAGGCCGCTGAAAAAAAGTCGCAGGAAATAATCAAAATCCATGAGCCGTGACCACCTGTCTGTCGGGATGGAAAAGGGACGGGCACCTTTCGGTGCCCGTCCACACAATCTGCTGTGTTAGCGCAGTTCGACGTAGGTGCCGCTTTGCACCTGGTACATCGCAAATCCGACGCCGATGGCGTCGCCGCGCTCGTCAAAGGTGATGCGTCCAACCGGGGTGTCCACCGGAGAGGAACGCAGTGCGCTCATGATCGCCGCGGGATCGGTGGATCCGGCGGTGCGAATCGCGTTGACGATCGCCTGCATACCCGCGTAAGCGTTCATGAAGAACGGGCCGGGCTCTTCGCCGTACTTGGCCTGGTGAGCTGCACGGGCCGCCTGGGCAACGGGGCTGGCGCTGGTATCCATGGGACCGGTGGCGTAGACGCCTTCGGCTGCCGCGCCGGCAACGTCAATGAACGTGGCGTCCTGGACGCCGTCACCGGAGATGAAGCTGAGGTTCAGACCCTGGGCGCGCATCTGCGTAACCAGACGAGACGCTTCCGGGTGGTAGCCGCCGTAGATCACGCCCTGCACGTTAGCCGCGCCGATGCGGTTGATGATCGCCGAGTAGTCCACCGCACCAACGGTGATTCCCTCAAAGAGGGCGATGTTCACCTGGGGATAGTTGGCCTGCAGCGCTGCCCGGGCAAACTCGGCAAGACCACGACCGTAGTCACCACCGTCGTGGAGGATCGCCACGGAAGTAAGTCCCAGTTCTTCAGCGACGAACTCAGCCTGAAGCTGTCCCTGGGCGTCGTCCGGCGCGATGGTCCGGAAGAAGGTGGGGAAGTCACCGCTCTGGGTGAGGGGTGGGCTGGTTGCCGAGGGAGATACGGTGACAATGTTCTCACCGGTATAGATCTCCATCGCGGCGTTGGTTGCGCCGGAGCAGATGTGGCCAAGGACGGCGACAACTCTGTCACCAACCAGTTTGGCGGCGGTGTTGGCGGCAACGTCGGGGGCGCACTGATCGTCCTCGATGAAGAGCCTGATCTGCTGCCCGTTGAGACCACCGGCGGCGTTCACCTCGTCGGCGATGAGCTGCGCGGCGTTCACTGTGGGCAGACCGTAGGATGCCAGGTCACCACTGTGGGCACCGGCTACACCGATACGGATCTCCCCTGCCTCCTGCCGACCACCGGCAAAAACCATTGCCGACGCAAGCAGAAGAATCACTGCAAATACTGCAATTCGTTTGTACATCTTCAAACCTCCTTGGAAAATATTCCGCATTATGCGCGAGACCTCCCGGTATTGGCAAGGTACCTCCGCACAAACGGTATAATTATACATCGAATATGCGCCGGGTTGCCCCTCGCTACAGCGAAAGCCGCGCCTCGTCGCTCTCCAGGTCGCGATGCCGGATCGCATGAAAGCGCTCGACCAGTCCGTCAACGGTGAGACTCGCCTTCTCTTCCCCCTGCACGTCCAGAATCACCTCACCCTTGTCCATCATCAGCAGCCGCGTCCCGAAGGTGATGGCGTGCTGCATGTTGTGGGTGATCATCATTGCCGTGAGGCGGTACTCCTCGATGTAGCGCCGGGTCAGCTCCAGCACCAGGGCGGCGTTGCGAGGGTCCAGCGCAGCGGAGTGCTCGTCCAGCAGGATGAGATCCGGCCGGGAGAGGACCATCATCAGCAGAGTGAGGGCCTGCCGCTGCCCCCCAGAGAGCAGCCGGACGTTGTCTTTCATGCGCCGTTCCAGCCCCATCTCCAGGTCAACCAGCTGCTCCTGGAACCACTGGCGCTGTTTCCGGTTCAGGGAGATCTTCAGACCCTTGAACCCCTTGCGGAGGCAGATCATCATGTTGTCCTCCAGGGTCATCGACCCCGCCGTTCCCAGCAGGGGGTCCTGAAAGATCCGGCCGATGTAGCGTGCCCGGCGGTACTCAGGCTCCCGGGTCACGTCGATCTCGTTTATTCTGATCGAACCGGTACTGGGCGGGTAGGTCCCGGCCACCAGGTTGAAGAGGGTGCTCTTTCCGGCGCCGTTACTCCCGATAATGGTGATGAACTCGCCTTCCTCCACCACCAGATCCACCGGCCGCAGCGCCGGGACCTCGTTCACCGTCCCGGGGTGAAACGTCTTGGATACCTGCTCAAGCCGGATCATCGGGTCCCTCCGGTGGTGCTGTCCGCGGCAGCGCGGATACTCTTTCTGAGGCGGGCGCTCTCGCCGCGACCGCTCTGGTAACGACTGAAGATCAGCGAAGCGACGATGAGAACCCCGGTGAGCAGGCGCAGGTCGTTGGGGGTCAGGTTGATGTAGTAGCCGTAGTAGCGGCCCAGGTACATGATGCCCCGAAAGACGATGGACCCCAGGATAACCCGCAGGGTCAGGATTCCAATGCGGCTGGAGCGGATGAGAAACTCCCCGATCATCACCGAGGCCAGCCCGGCAACGACGATACCCTGCCCCATGTTGACGTCGGCAAACCCCTGAAACTGGGCGGCGAACGCCCCGGCCAGGGCGACCAGCCCGTTTGAGAGGCCCACCCCGATCAACTTCATCGTCTCCGGGTTGACCCCCTGACTGACTACCATCTGCTGGTTATCCCCCATCGCCCCCAGGGTGAGACCCAGGTCGGTGTGGAAGAACAGGTCCAGCAGAACCTTGATCACCAGCGCCACCAGGAGAAAGAAGAGCAGCACCGACCAGGGGTGGGGAATTACCCCTCCCACCAGGCTGTTGAAGCGGCTCAGGATGGTGGCCTGCCGCATCAGGGGCAGGTTGGCCCGCCCCCCGAGGACGCGGATGTTGATCGACCACAGCATCGTCATGGTGAGGATCCCCGCCAGCAGGTTGGGAACCCCCAGTTTGTTGTGGATGGTAGCGGTTACCGCCCCGGCAGCGAGGCCGCCGGCGAACGCCAGCAGCACCCCCACGATGAGGGGCAGCCCGTTGACCACCGCCACCCCCATGATCGCCGCTCCCAACGGAAACGTCCCGTCAACGGAGAGGTCCGGAAAGCTGAGAATTCGAAAGGTGATGAACACACCGAGGGCCATGATGCCGTACAGCAGGCCCTCTACCAGGATTCCCTCTATCAACGGAGCTGTCCGTTCTGGATGACCATGGATGCCTCCGCCAGGAGCGCATCGGAGATTTCGATTCCCAGGGCCGCCGCCACATCCAGGTTGACCAGCAGGTTGAGATCCGACGGGTCCGTCATGAACTGGGTGGGGATGGATGCGGGATCCGCGCCATTGAGGATGTCCGCTACCAGGCGCCCGGTGGCGCGCCCCAGTTTGTAGTAGTCGAAACCCAGGGCCAGCATCACGCCGCCATCCATGGCGCTGGTGGCATCCGCCAGAACCACCGGGAGGCCCGCGGCAGCGGTAACGTCGGTGACTGCCGCCAGGGCGCTCACCACCGTGTTGTCCGTGGAAACGTAGAGAACATCAACGCGCCGGGAGATGGACTGCACCGCAGCGCGCACCTCGCTGGAGTTGACCACCGTGGCTTCAACAAACTCCATACCCCGTTCAGCCGCGGCTTCCCGGGCCATCCCTGCCAGGGAAACGGCGTTGGCCTCACCGCTGGCGTATACGTGGCCCACCGTGCGGGCGCCGATCACGTCGCGGATCAGATCGAACTGCGCCCCCACGGGGGTCATGTCCGAGAGGCCGGTGACGTTTTCCCGCCCGGCGTCGAAGGTGTCCACCAGCCCCGCTTCCACCGGGTTGGTCACCGCGGAGTAAACCACCGGGATGGTGGTGATCGCGTTCACCAGCGCCTGCGCTGTGGGGGTGGCGATACCCACCGCCAGGCGTACCCCATCCGTCCGGAATTTGGTGGCGATACTGGCGGCGGTACTGATATCGCCATTGGCGTTCTGCAAATCAAAGGTAAGGTCGGTGAACCCCAGTTCACGGAGCTCGTCGATGATGCCCTGCTCTACCGCGTCCAGGGCAGGGTGAGCGACGATTTTGGAGATGCCGATCACGGTGCTCTGCGGTCGGGCGGCTTCTCCCGCCCCGGATGCCAGCACCGTTCCGGTGGCAATCAGGGCAACGAAAGCCAGGAACGCTGCTATTCTTGTTGTTTTCATGGGTCAGTATCCTCCTTGGATCGCGACAGGGTAGCGAAAAGTACCGCATCTGTCCACGTTCAGTGTCCACGTTCAGTGTCCGCGGATAGTGCCGCAGGGAGGAGGTCGACGTTGATCCGGCAGAACGGCTACCGGTTTCGCTCCTGCCAGCGGCGGAACGCGTCCTGATCCGCCTGGATGGCGTCTCGCCCCTCCTGCTGTCGCCGCTCCACCGCCTCACCCTCGCGCTGGAGCACCTCCCGGAAGGTAGCCATCTCTGCCTCGTAGTAGCTGCGGAACCGCTCCATGAAATCCCGGTAGTCGTCGAAGAAGTTGTCCCGGGCAAACCACGCGCGGTACGCTTCTGCCTCGAGGTCCTGAAAGTAGTCGAAGGTGTTCCGATAGTTCGGATCGGTTGAACGGGGTACCAGGGCGGGATCCGCGGTAACAAACCGGGCCTGCGCCACCCGTCGTGCTGTCTCGTCCACCTCCTGCGCTACCGGCCGCAGCGCTCCGTCACCGGCGGAAAGCACCTCTCCGGGAACAACCTCCGCGCTGTCGCCACTGAAGGGGTCGAACGCCGCCACCACACCGGCAGCGACGGTCAGCTCTGCGGAACCACCGGGCTCGACGGTGACGAGAAAATCGGTGCCGCGCACCCCGAAAGCCGCGCTGGGGGTGCGGATGCGGTAGTTCTGCCCGGAAGCTGAAGCGGCCACCGTCCGGACAGTCCCCCGAACCACCGCCACGGTATTGCTGCGGGTATCCGCCAGCCCCTGCAGCTCTTCGATCTTGAGGAAGGTCTGTGGCCCCACGTGCATGATGGTGCCGTTGGCCAGCAGCTGCAGTTCCACGCTGCTGGTACCCGTTTCCAGCCCGAAACCGATGAGCAGCGGTGCGCCGAAATGCACGTCTTCCAGCGGCGTTCCGGTGAAGTCCAGAATGGAGATCTCGGTGAGATCGTCAGCGTAGAGCAGGGATGCCACCGGCGCCGGAGACTCCTCCCGGCGAGGTTCCTGCCCACCCAACGGGGACGAAACCCACCCGGTCAGGAAGCTCCAGAGCAGGATGTTCCATACCAGGGTGCGTCCCGTCCATGGATTTTTCGTGTTCATGTGTCACCCCCGTAGCGCATTCTATCGCACGCTGTCTACTTTGAGTATCTTCTGTGGATGAACAGCGAAACAGATCGGGGCGGTGGCGCCGAAACGGGAGCCCTCATCGGCGACGCCCTGGCGATGCCGGCGCACTGGTACTATGACACCGCGGCACTTCGGGAGACCTTCCGTCGCCTGGACACCTACCGGGACCCCCCGCAGGACCACCCCACCAGCATCCTCTGGCGCAGCTCCTACGAACCCCGGGAACCCCAGTTCGATATCCTTGGAGCGGAGCGCCCCTTCTGGGGCCAGCGGAACGTGCACTATCACCGGCTGCTTCGCGCGGGAGAGAACACCCTCAACCTGCAGCTCCTCACCCTCGCCCTGGCGGATGTCCGCACCCGGGGAGGGTATGACGTCCAGCGCTACCGAAGCGCATACATCGAGTTTCTCAGGCACCCGGAAGGTCACCGGGACACGTACCTCGAGGAGTGCCACCGGGGGTTCTTTGTGAATCTGCGCCGGGGCGTGCCGCCGGAGCGCTGCGCTGTGCAGGAGAAGCACATCGGCGGGATGGTGGCGGTACTGCCCCTCTGGGCGCTCCTGCGCACCCTCGGAGAGAGCGACAGCGCCGCCCGCCTGGCGGTGCATCAGCACGTCGGCGTGACCCACGCCGGAGAGATGGTTCGGACCGCCGTGGACACGCTGCTGGTTCTGGCGGCGGAGCTGTGGGAGGGGGTCCCGTTGAAGGAGGCCCTGACCGCGCATCTTCGAAGGCAGGATCTGCCGTACCTGCAGGGGCCGATAGAACGACTGGCCACGAAGAACGTCCCGGAGGTAATCGGTCCGACGTTCAGCCCGGCATGTTACCTCCAGGACGCGATGCCGGCGACGTTCTATCTCGCCCTGCGCTACCACGATGACCCTGAGACGGCGCTGGTGGAGAACGCGATGGCCGGCGGCGACAACTGCCACCGCGGCGCCGTTCTGGGGGCGCTGCTGGGGCTGGCCGGAGGCCGTCAGGCGTTCCCCCAGCGGTGGCTGACCGGGCTGATCCCTCAGAGGTGACGCAGCGAGAGGGCGTTCATGCAGTAGCGTAACCCCGAGGGCTGGGGGCCGTCGGGAAAGACGTGTCCCAGGTGGGCGTCGCAGACGTTGCACAACGCCTCCACCCGGACCATCCCGTGGGAGCGGTCGATCCGGTAGGCCACCGCCGCCGGATTCACCGGCTGGGTGAAGGAGGGCCACCCCGAGCCCGACTCGAACTTGGTGTCCCCCTGAAAAAGGGGTTCACCGCAGCAGCTGCACCCGTACAGACCCGGCTCGAAGCGCGAGCACATCTCGGAACTCCAGGGCCGCTCCGTCCCGGCCTGGCGGGTCACCGCAAACTGCTCGGGGCTGAGCAGCTCTTTCCACTGGGCTTCGCTCTTCTCTACCCGCCGTGGCGGCGGGGGGGTGCCCCGCTCGGCAGTTTCCATAATGTCGTTCCAGGTGAGCATGGCATAGAGATACTGCTATCCGAAGGTGGGGGCAAGAAGGGGGCTACAAATTCTCGCTGGTGAAGCGTACCGTCCAGATCTCGCCGGCGGGGCTGAACACGCGCCTTCCCCGGCCCCGGAGCTGCTGCACCAGGACCCCGGCAATGGAATGTGAATCTATGGGCTCCACCGTTGCATCGGCCTCGGGATCACCGCATTGGATCGTCAGGATCATGGAAACCCTGCCGGAGCGGGCCGTCCGTTTCAGCAGTTTCACCTGAACCCGGGGAGGATCCCCCGGCGTGGCAGCAGGTTTTCGGATAATCTCAATGATGAACAGCGAGAGGGGTACCGCCACCTTCATGGAGAGAAAGGGAACGTTGGACTCAAACTCAGCGGCAACAGGTGCCAGCCGGAGAATGCGGTCCAGAAGCGGCCATGTCTGTACCTGAGAGAAGGATTTCTCACGGTACAGCTCGTCAAACACCTCTCCCAACGTCTCGATGCGGTTCTGCAGATGCTCGGTTCCCCCGATGCGCGCCAGGCTGACAAGGAGCTGCAGGTTGTTCCGGACGCGGTGGTTGATCTCGTGCAGCAGGTGTTCCCGCTCCCGCTCCAGTTGGTGCCGGGCGGTAACATCAGAGAGGACCAGCCGGATGCCGAGCGTCCGGTCGGCGCGGTCACGCAGGGCGGTGACCCGTATCTCCATCACCCGGGGCTGGCCGTCGGCGCGGTTCAGCTCCAGCTCACGCACGGAGACGGTGGCTGCCGCCGCACCCCCCGACTCGATACACCCCTGAAAGTCCTTCTGCAGCGCCGACAGGCTTTCGGAAGCAACGAAATCCCAGATCGGGCGATTGATCATCTGTTCCCGGGTGAACCCCAGCACGTCCATGGACGAGCGGGAGACGTAGGTCAGGTTTCCTTCGGTATCCACCGCACAGACCATATCCCCGGCGCTTTCAACAATATTCTCGTAGCGCTCCTCCGAGAGGAGCTGGTCCGTTACGTCCCGCCAGAGGATCGTTGTAAACGGATAGTCCGGCTCTTCGGCGTCAAGCAGTTCCGCCCGGACCACCCGTGAGCCGTCGTGGCGGTCCAGGGTGATCTCCAGGGGCCGGTCCCGTCGACTGGAGTCCTGGAGCCACAGAAGGGCGGAATCCAGCTCGAAGGGCTGGAAAATCGCCGCCAGCTGCCGCCCCAGGAGTTCCGGTTCGCTCCGCCCCATCAACCGAGCAAACGCCCGGTTGATCCACACGAGCTCCAACGACTGGTTGATCCGGCAGATCCCCTCGGAGATGTTGTCCAGGATCAGATCCACCTCTCCCTTGAACTCCAGCAGTTCCCGGGTGATGTGGCGGGAGTAGATCCCGTCCAGACCGAGAATGTCGGACTGACCGAGTTCGGTCATCTTTTCGAAGTGATCCAGGCAATCAGCGAGATACTTGAGGGTCGCGGAAATCGGACCCTTGGCGATGTAGATGTCGCATCTGATGCGGGCGCGCAGGGCCGGCGCTTCGGCGGCAACCCCGGAGAGGACGATCGTCTGGATTGAGCTCCACTGGGGAACCGCCCGAACGATCTCCAGGAGCTTCTCGCCGCTGATATTGGGCATCACCAGATCGGTGATGAGTACCTCCGGCACCGCCGTCTCAATCGCCCGCAACGCCTCAACGCCGCTGGAAGCGGTTCTTACGGTATGCCCAAGCTCCCGCAGCCCCAGAGAGAGGAGATCCAGTATGTCCTGATCGTTGTCAACTACGAGTACGTCGCGCACAGTTCTCCGCCTGAACTCATTATATCGGCGGAGAACCGAAAAAACTGACCGTTCAGGTTACCCTTCGGTACGTTTTCGCGATGCCGTACCCAGCGCCTGGGTCACCCGGTCCAGGAAAATCGCGAGGATGACGATGGCAATTCCCCCCTCGAAGCCCACGTCGATGCGCAGCTGGGTGATACCCCGCAGCACTTCGTTACCCAGGCCACCGGCACCGATCATTCCGGCAATAACCACCATGGAGAGGGCCAGCATAATCGTCTGGTTTATCCCGGCCATGATGGTGGGCAGCGCCACCGGCAGCTCCGCTTTCAGCAGCATCTGCTTGTTGGTGCAGCCAAAGGAGAGGGCCGCTTCCTTGATCTCCTTGGGTACCTGGCGGATACCCAGGTTGGTCAGGCGCACCGCCGGGGGCAGGGAAAAGACCAGGGTGGCGATCACCCCGGGAACGGGCCCCAGCCGGAAGAAGAGTACCGCCGGAATCAGGTAGACAAACGCAGGCAGGGTCTGCATGAAGTCCAGGGTGGGCCGCATGATGTTCCAAACTTTGTCGCTCTTGGCGGACCAGATTCCCATGGGAACCCCCAGCAACAGCGCGATGACCACCGAGCTGAAGACCAGCGCCAGGGTGCTCATCGTCAGGGTCCACAGCCCCATGTACCAGATCAGGCTGAACCCGATCAGGGTGAAGATCGCCACGCCTTTACTGGCAAGGAACCACGCAATGGCGGTGAAGATCGCGATCATCACAAAGGTCGGCGGGGTTTGAAGAACCCACCGGGAGACGCCGAGCATCCCGTTGACGGTGTCGCTGATGATGCTGAACAGCCAGCCCATGTTGTTCCTGAGCCAGGTAACGATCGTCTCGAAACTGCCTCCGATATCGATAAATGTTCTGAAATCCATGTGTTACTCCCCGTCCTGCAAAGCGTCCTGCAGGTCACTGAGGGTCTGGGGCATTTCCGTATCGGATCCCTCGTAGCCCTTGTTGACCTCGGCGATGATCGCCGCCCGGCTGACCGCTCCCTGAAAATGTCCGTTGTCATCGATCATCGCAATGGGATACCCCGTCGCGATCGCCGTGGCCAGAAGATCCGAAATCGGCGTTGACGGGGATGTGGTATAGACGTCGTTCTTGATGATTGAGGCAAGATCCTTCTCACCCTTCTTCTGCAGCGCCACCGCGGCGTCGATGGTGACGATCCCCTTGAGGTGTCGGTCCGCGTCGGTGACAAACACCGACGATGTCTTGTTACGTTCCATCGCCCGGATTGCCGCCTGCAGATCCTCGCGGGGATAGGTGATCGTTGCCGCACGGCCGCCTACAGTGGCGGCGGTGATCACTCGGGTTCGATCCACATTCTGCACAAAGCGTTTCACGTATTCGTCCGCAGGTTGTGCCAGAATTTCCTCGGGGGTTCCGATCTGGCGCACCCGGCCGTCAGGACCCAGGATCGCGATGCGGTCACCCAGTTTGAGCGCCTCGTCCAGGTCGTGGGTGATGAAGACGATCGTCTTGTGCAGTCGTGCCTGCAGTTCCAGGAGCTCGTCCTGCATCTGCGTTCGGATCAGCGGGTCCAGCGCGCTGAACGCCTCGTCCATGAGCAGGATTTCCGGGTCGTTTGCCAGGGCCCGAGCGAGGCCGACCCGTTGCTGCATCCCCCCGGAAAGTTCCGAGGTAAGGCTCTCTTCGAACCCATCCAGCCCCACCAGTTTGATCGCATCGAGGGCTTTTTTTCGGCGTTCTTCCTTATCCATATTGCTGATCTCGAGTCCGAACTCGACGTTACCGACAACATTTCGATGGGGAAGAAGTCCGAAATTCTGGAAGACCATGGACATTTTGTAGCGACGCACCTCCCGGAGTTTGTCCTGGTCCATCTTCATGACGTCTTCGCCGTCAATCAGGATCTCTCCTGCGGTGGGCTCGATCAGACGGTTGAGACAGCGGATAAACGTTGACTTGCCGCTGCCGGAGAGGCCCATGACCACAAAGGTCTCCTTGCGCTCGATAGCGAAGGTTGCCCCGTTGATAGCGATGGTACACCCCGTTTTTTTCAGGATCTCACCCTTGCTGATACCCTTGTTGATCATCGGGATCGCCCGCTTGGGGTTGGGCCCGAAGATCTTATACAGATCGTTCACTTGAATCAGTGCCATTTTTTTCCTCTTGTGCTGGTGACTTTGCCCCGCTGTGGGAGAAAAGCAAAAAAAGAGGGTGCGAAATCGCACCCTCCCTGGCAGCTTGCGCTGCTATCAGGATCAGTTGGGCAGCCAGCCGACCCAAATGTCCCTGTTCTGCTGTCCCCACTCCCGGGCCGCCTCAAGCGTATCCAGGTTGGAATCAGCGATGTGCAGCATCAGCGAACCGATGGTATCGTTGGTCCAGAAGACGTTGTCGAAGAACGCCGCAACATCCGGAAAGTCGTTCATGATGTCGGGACGACCAAGAATGTAAATGTTGTCGATGGGGAAGACTATTTCCTCGTCCTGCTCCAGGATCACCAGGGGAAACCGACCAAACATGGAGTGGGGCTGCCATCCCATGCCGACGATGTACTCTTCGTTGGCGATGGCTCCTTCAAGAGCGGCCATCATTGCAGGACCTGATGAAGGAAGCAGTTCCAGACCCGCTTCGTCCAGGCCGTAAGCCGGGATCAGTTCCTCTTCCGTCTTGATCATCATGCCGGCGCCTGCGTCGATACCGGTGATTCGTCCACCCAGTCTTTCAACCACTTCGGGTCGAGCCAGGTCTGAGAGAGAGGTAACACCATCATCGTACATGTACTGGGGCACGATCAGCCCGGTCACGCCGTCTTCGTAGATTGTCGAGACTTCAACGACGTCTGTGCCTTCGGTGTACACCGTGTGCAGACCCGGGAGCCACGCTTCCATGAAGAAATCCTGATCACCGGCGGCAACGGAAGAGATCGCAGGACCGACGTCCGCAGCGGTGAGTTCCACGTTGTATCCGAATTCATCTTCCAGAACGGTTGCCAGAAAGTGAGTCCAGGCCACGCCCTCTTCCCAGTTGACGTATACCAGGCGGACAGTTTCTTTCTGCTCAGCCGCTCCACCGGCAAACAGCATTGCCGGAACGAGGCTCATTATGAGCACAAGTGCAACGGTCTTCATCATTATTTTCATACACACTCCTTTTCGTGTTTGTTTTGTACTAATGAATATATACCTAATTCCGAGAAAAAGGTCAAGGAAACAGTACGGAACTAAGCGATTGACGGCGCTATAATTCATTATTTAGCCGTGCATTAACGAGATATGTTGCACTTTCGACAGTGTTTTTATATATGATTCTATATTTACGGCTGCTATGAAAGAGTCGAATTGAGCTTCCCTTTCCACTGTGCTATAAAAGCGCATGCGCATTATCTGTCTCGACCTCGAGGGGGTCCTGGTACCGGAGATCTGGCAAAATGTTGCCGCCCGCACCGGAATTGATGAACTCAACCTCACCACCCGGGATATTCCGGATTATCACGAGTTGATGGGGAAGCGGCTGCAGATTCTGGACGATCACGGAATCACCCTGGGAGCGATTCAGGAGGTGATCGGAGCGATGGAGCCCCTCCCGGGAGCACGAGAGTTTCTGGATGATCTGCGCAGCGTTACCCAGGTGGTGCTGCTGTCCGACACGTTTCAACAGTTTGCCGGTCCTCTGATGAAGCAGCTGGGGTGGCCCACCCTGCTGTGCAACGCACTGGAGGTGGCAAATGACCGCATCACCGGATACCGCCTGCGCCAGGAGAACGGCAAGTACCACGCTGTCCGGGCGTTTCAGAGCATGGCTCTTGAGGTATACGCCGCGGGAGACTCCTGGAACGATCTGGCGATGATCCTTGAGGCTGACCGGGGAGCGTTTTTCACCCCTCCGCAGTCGATCACCGACGCCCACCCGGAGGTCCCCGTCTGCATGGATTATGAGACCCTCTACCGCTTTGCGGTGGGGTAATCCCCGGTCCGGTGGCCGTTTCCGGGTGGTGACAGCACCATCACCCTGCTATACTCTTGGATGATGTCTCCCGAACGCAGCAACGAAACAACCCGGGATCTGGCAGAACAACTGGCCGGCAAGGATCACAGTACCGGTGATTCAGAGCAGGACCGCCTCATTTACGAGCTGAAGGTTCACCAGATCGAACTGGAGATGCAGAACGCGGAACTTCAGGGGTCCCAGCAGGAGCTGCAACGCAGCAGAGCACAGTACGAGATCCTCTTTGACCACGCCCCTATCCCCTACTTTGTCTTCAATACCGAGGGCGGTATTGTAGAGGTAAACCAGGGGGGCGCAGCGCTGCTCAAGACCGAGCGAAAATATCTGGAAAAGAAGCCATTTGTGGTGTTCCTTGCCCGGGAATACCATACCCGTTTCTTCTCACACCTCCGCCGGGTCTTTGATCTGGGGTATCGCCAGAGTTGTGAAATACAGATCAGCACCCGGGACGGCAATCAGATCTGGGCGCGGATGGAGAGTCGAAACCAGCAGGGCACAACGGGAGAACCGCGATGCCTCACCGCAATTCTGGACATCACCGATCAGAAGCGGATCGAGGACGACCTCATCCTCGCTCGGGAGAATGCGGTCACCGCCAATCAGGCCAAGAGCGCATTCCTGGCCAACATGAGCCACGAGATCCGCACCCCCATGAGTGGAATCATCGCCATGACTGACCTGGCACTGCAGACGCCTCTCACGGAAGAGCAGCAGGGATATCTGGCGGTGATCCAGAGTTCCGCCCGATCGCTGCTCTCGGTTGTGGACGATGTCCTGGATGTATCCCGGGTGGAAGCGGACCACATCTCCATCGAGAAGAAGCCGTTCGTTCTTCAGGAGGTCATATCCACCGTCCAGGCGATGTTTCAACCCAACGCGGCGCAGAAGCGAATCGCCCTGAACGTGGAGATCCCCGCAGCGGTCACGCCGGTGCTCAAGGGGGACCGCAACCGACTCAGACAGATCCTGGTCAACCTGGTGAGCAACGCGATCCAGCACACCGATCGCGGCTCGGTAACGATCCGGGTCTCTGAAGAGGAGGTCTCGGACTTTCTGCGGGAAATCACCGTGGAGGTGGCCGATACCGGGCGGGGTATGTCACCGGTTGAACAACGGCAGATTTATGACGTCTTCAACCGCGCCGACGGCGACACCCGGCGCTACGAGGCTACTGGACTGGGGCTTTCCATCTCCCGCCGGCTGGCCACACTCATGGGGGGCCAGCTCTACTTCGAGTCCAGTACTGACGGCGGCAGCCGCTTTTTCTTCTCGGTCCCGCTGGAAATCAGCTCTGAAGAGGAGATCGCCGGTACCGCCGAGGGCGCCGGAGGCGACGCAGGCACCCCAACGGGGGCTCGCATCCTGGTTGCGGAAGACAACCCCATAAATATCCTGGTGATTCGGACGGTCCTGGAGAAGGCCGGGTACGAGGTCCTGAGCGTCAACAACGGCGAGGAAGCGATCCGGATGCTGGAGCAGTCTCCCTTCGACCTGGTTCTGATGGACATATCCATGCCCGGCATGGATGGGCTTACCGCAACCGGTGAGATTCGGCGACGGGAGCGCAGCGACACATTCAACCCGGATATCCCGGTGGTGGCGATCTCGGCGCATTCCATGAAGGGTGACCGGGAGCGTTTTCTCGCCGCGGGGATGAACGACTACATCAGCAAGCCCTTTGTCCGGGAAACGGTGCTTTCGGTAATCCATGACACCCTTGCGGCCCGCCGGGATGGTTGACGGTGGGTGACGTGCTGATCGTCGACGACGACCGAATGAATCTTATCATTCTGGAAAAACTGGTCTGTGCGATGGGTGTTGAGGTTGCCACCTGTTCCAGCGGCGCTCAAGCGCTGGAAGAACTGCAGGCCACTGCGTGGCGGGTGGTACTGCTGGACATGCAGATGCCGGAGATGGACGGACCGGAGACGGCGCGTCGGATTCGTGCCCTTGGAGAGGCGATTTCCCAGCCGAAGATCGTTGCCCTCACCGCGTTTGTCGACGAGTCGGTACAACAGACGGCACATGCCGCCGGGATGGATGCGGTGATGTCCAAGCCGCTGGACCGCTCAGCTCTGCAGCGGGTGCTTGATACCGCGAATCTGTAGGGCAACGCGGTAGTAGTCCAGGGCACCGTCGCTGCGCAGGTCGTGCTGAAAGATGGTGTGTCCTGCCCCGGGAGCCTCCGCCAGGGCGTGGTTCAACCGTATGGCCTTCAGAAGAAGATCCTCCCCCAGGCGTGAGCGTAACTCCTGCAGAATCTGTCGGGAGAAGACCGCTCCACTGTCAAAAAACGTGGGAATGATCCCCCGGACGGCAAGATCCGGATTTCGGGATCGCTGCACCTCCTCCACCAGTTCGATGATCTCGATCATCCCCTCCATCGCCAGAAAGTGGGCCTGCATCGGTATGTACGCTTCCCGCGCCGCTACCAGCGCACTCAGGGTGAGAACCTGGGTGGTCGGCGGGGTGTCGATCACGGTGAACTCGTAGCTGTCCATGAGCGCGCCCAGATGTCGCCGCAACCAGTAGACAGCATCAGAGTTGTCAGCGTTGCGCCGTTCAAAATCCACCAGGCGCCGTGAGGAGGGTACAACGTGCAGCCGCGGCACGTACGAGGGCTGCACCGCTGCGGCGGCGTCAATGCTGCCTTCCAGCACGGCGCTCAAGTCATGGGTAACCCGGCTCTGGGCAACACCCAGAGACATCGTTGCGTGTGCCTGGGGGTCCGTGTCGATGACCAGAACACGATGCCCGAGGTGGGCCAGAGCGGCGGCGATGTTGACACTGGTGGTGGTTTTTCCACAGCCACCCTTGCGGTTCGTGAAAACCAGGCGGCGACCGACCCTCTGACTCATGTAGAACCTCCCGAAAGGATACCGTTGAGAATGGTCCGCGTTATTGCGTACAGCGGGGGCACTCCCTCACGCAGCGCCAGTGGCGCGGTGAGACCGGCGCTCTCCTCCAACGGCAGATCCGAGATATAGTACATGAATCGCGTTGGTATTGCCGAGGGGACCACCCCCAGCTGCTGGAACTCGAGGATTTTCCGAAAATAGTGCGTGCCTTCCATCTCCATTGCGATGACGTCCCAGATC